>JBEBHT010000234.1:0-6658 GCA_040081135.1 Lacibacter sp.
GGTTCAGCTTTATACTTACTGCTGTCTTTGGCATATACAGTAATGTTTGCGGCAAATACAGAGTCAGTTGGGTTTGAAGGAATGTTTTTTCTTGCATTGGATCTGCCTAAACCTTCCAGAATCATAAAACCCTGACTATAAAAAACAGTATCGCCCGGTTTAATTTTATGTTCCTTAAACGATGCCGTGTCTTTATTACTTTCCGGATTTGGAAGTGAAGTAATATAGGTAAACACATCTTTATGAATATAGTGTTTGCTGGCAGGGTTCGCCATCAATTGCTGATTGCCTTTGAAGTTGACAAATGCATCAGGATAAAGTGTAAACCCATCCTTCGAATTCTTATACTGAAAATGTATTTTAAAATAAGTCTTTGGGTCTAAAGGAGCTGTTGAGTCACCGAGATAAGTAACCATGTATTTACCCATATCGGTTGCAACACCTTTCAGTAAGGTTAAATTCTCAGCAGTTTTTTCAGTGCTTTGTTCTCCAAAATTAACCATGATGCCGCTTGTATTCCAGCTCAGCACTTCTTTTTTGGAAGATGAAACCAGGATGCCCAGCAGACTTAAGCCAAAGCCAACATGTGCAATGGATGCACCTGCCTTGATCATTTTTCCTTTGATGCCGGTAACGATATACATGGCATTTGCCACAACTGAATACACTGCTGCAAAAATTGCCAGGTGAATAGCGGTAAGAAAACCGATTCCGTATTTATTGTAATTGATTGCTCCAAACACAGTGATACTCAGCGATGCTACGGCCGCAATAAATGTAGGCAACCAGATGCTTTTAAGAAAAGCTGCCTTACTGGTTTGTTTGTATTTCAGATACTGACCGATAGCCGTTAATATGCCAATAACGAATACAAAAAGAATCAACACCTTATTATATGAGTATTCAATATCCTGGCCGGGGGCAAACTTGGTACCGAAGAGTTTATTAACTACGGGCATGGAAGTTTTGCCAATAATAAACAAGGAGGATATAAAGAACAGTAAAGAACCAACAAAGAGCCAGAATTCTCTTGAACCAATGTTTTCTTCTTTGGTTACAGTTGGAATTTGTTTGTAGCGGATGCCAAATAAAACAAAGGCAGGTATAACAAAGATCAGCAGGAATCCCAGCAGCTGCGTATTCATTCCCAGATCGGTAAATGCATGCACGCTTGTATCACCTAATACTCCACTCCTCGTTAAAAAGGTGGAATAATTAATGAATAGAAACTGAAGTATGAAAAACAGGAATGTTGCCCTTAGTGAATGACCAGTATGTTTAAATGCAATCAAAGTATGAACTCCGCAAATGCCGATTAGCCAGGGGACAAGGGAAGCATTTTCCACCGGATCCCAAGCCCAGTAACCGCCAAAGGTTAAACTTTCATAAGCCCATGCGGCTCCCATCATAATACCCAGACCAAGAATACCCGATGTAAATAAGGCCCATGGTCTTGCTGCATGAATCCATCCGCTGTAATCTTTTTTCCAAAGTCCGGCAATGGCAAATGCAAAGGGAACAATGGTACTGGCAAAGCCGAGGAATAAAACAGGCGGGTGAATCGTCATCCAGTAGTTCTGCAACAAAGGATTTAATCCATTTCCATCACGGATAAAACTGAGATAATCACTGCGCAAACTTCCATCAGGATTAAAGCCAATGGGGAATTGTTCAGGACTTAGCATTCCTTCATTCCGCATTAGAACAAAAGGATTGCTGCCTAATTTAAAATCGAAGAAATATATACCTATCACCATGGTTGCCAATGCAACTTGGGCAAAACTGATAGTGGTCATTACAGGCGCTTCCCATTCTTTTTCACGGAGTATGATGATTCCTCCAAGAACACAATGCCAAAAGCTCCAGAGTAAAAAGCTACCCTCCTGTCCTTCCCAGAAACACGCAAGGATGTACTGCATAGGCAGTTGATAATTGCTGTGCTGCCATGCATATTTATATTCAAAACGATGATTGGAAATGATTAAATACAGACTTACAAAAATGCCAATTACGGAAATGATCTCTGCCAGGTAAGCCGACCGTGCAATCCTTTTCCAGTTCTGTTGTTCTATGGGGTTTTTGGATTGTGTTGCCTTGAAATAAGCTATGGTTGCTAATAAAGAAGAAACGAATGATAAAATGGCCAGAAAAGTTCCAATCTGACCCTGCAATTGCTGTTCTCCTATAAATGGCATAGATAAAAAGTTAGTATAAAGCTTTTAAAGATGTCGTTTTTTGCCTTTCTGAAAAGGGCTAAGCCTGAATTAAACTGTTTGGTTATTTTGAAACTGCGCTGATCTTCGCTTTATCATCAACGTACTTGCTGGGGCATTTGATCAGGATATCTTCGCACATAAAAGCACTGTCGGTCATTTTACCTTTCAAAACCATGCGTTCACTTTTTTGCATATCAGTTGGCGGCTTTCCTTTCATGTAAACCACTCTTGTTGATCCACCCAAAGAATCTTTAATGTGAAAACTTAAATAATTTGGGTTTTTAAGCGCATCATATTCAATTTTCTGTCCATTTGAAGTATCGAGCTTGGCAATCAGGTGTAAAAACTTGCCGGGCTTTGCTTTTGCTGAATTAATTGTGTCGTAAGTTGATAAATCGCTCATGGTACTGATTAAAATACCAATGGCCACGGCAATAACAACTAAAATAAGGATATGTGAGGTTTTCATATTTTCTCTTTTATGCTGCGCAAAGTTAACTCAAAAACAAATTGTGGCTTCTGCTAAATTATAATCGGCAAAAAAGCAAACTATACAGTTTTTCAGACTGTTTTATAGAAAAAACAACGTTTTGCTTCTTAAAGCAAAAATTTATCCAAACTCCAGGGCTATTTTCTGAATCCGGTGAAACAGGCTGATTATTTGCCTTAAATGGTTTTGTGCAAAACTTCCCATGCAACCGATTAATCATGTTCTACTGTCTATTACCTTTGCAAAGTTTTCTGTAAATGAAAAAACATGATTGATCTATCCCTGTTCGACCATAATGATGCTGCTAACCCTAACAACAACATTTTCGGTCTTCCGTTTTCTGAAGAGGATGCTGACTTAATTATACTTCCTGTTCCATGGGAAGTAACCGTTAGCTACAAAGCCGGTACTGCCCGTGCTCCAGAGCATATTTTTAAAGCAAGTTTGCAGGTTGAGCTGTATGATAATGATACAAACAATGCCTGGCGCAGAGGAATTTATATGCGGGATACAGATCGGAAAGTGTTGCTGAAAAGTGATTATCTCCGCAAGGAAGCTGAACTCTACATTAATTATATAGCCCAGGATGAGAATGTGAACGACAACAAATTCATGTGCAAAACGCTGAAAGAGGTTAATGAAGGTAGTTTGTTCATGAATAACTGGGTGTATGAACAAACAAAGGGTCTGCTGGAAAAAGGTAAACTGGTTGGCTTACTTGGCGGCGACCACAGCACTCCTCTCGGTTATTACAAAGCTATCGCAGAAAAATATGGCGACTTTGGCATTCTGCAATTTGATGCTCACCTTGATCTGAGGCAATCTTACGAAGGATTTAAATATTCACATGCATCCATCATGTACAATGCATTGGCTGAAATACCGCAGTTGAAAAAGCTGGTGCAGGTCGGGATCAGGGATTATGGTGATAATGAATTTCAAATTGTTGCTGACAGTGAATCAAGAATCGTTTCTTTTTTTGACAGGGATTTAAAAAACCGTCAATACGAAGGAGAGAACTGGCAGACGATTGCTGATGAAATTGTAGAACATCTGCCCCAACTGGTATTTATCAGTTTTGATGTTGACGGACTGGACCCGAAACTTTGTCCCAATACCGGTACACCTGTAATGGGCGGGCTGGAAAGCGAGCAGGCTTTTTACATTCTGCGAAAAATTATTGCATCAGGTCGAAGGTTTATTGGTTTTGATTTGGTTGAAGTGGGGATCAGCAGCAAAGAATGGGACGAGAATGTTGGTGCAAGGTTATTGTACAAACTTTCTAATCTCCTGCTTGCAAGTAATCCGAAATAGGGACTGCTGCCAACAAGCATTTATATTACAGAATCATGAATTTTCTGTTGATGTTTCGTTATTTACTTTCTCCTTTCTCTCTTACTGTCAAGTATATTTAGTTTGTATCTTTAGTGCACTATGACATCCTACAAAATCCCCATTTTTTTTGAACCCTTCGAGAAGCAGAAAAAAGCAGCACGACTTTTACATTTACTGGCTGGCTTCTTAATGGTAGCCAACGCATGGGGCGATTTTAAACAGCCAAGCCCGGATCTCTTTTTTGTTGTTGTTCAGATTACGGGTGCTATTCTTTCAGTTTTGTTTGCATTGATGGGCAAACGGTTCGCCAGTAATCTTTCCGGAATGAACAGTATTTTACGATTGGTTGAGGCGGCCATATTATTTTATTCAGCATGGTATTTTATGCGGATGAATCTTACAATGATGGGTACACTGCAAATGATTGGAGCAATCGGACTCCTTTTTTTATTTTTTACAGAACGGAAGATATTCTCGGTTTGTCATATACGCATTGAGGAGAAAGGTGTTTACACGCCTAATAATATGGGCGACCGGCTGATTGAATGGAAAGACATTGAACTGATGCTCATAAAAAACGATTTTGTTTCCATCAACACGGTACAGAATCATTTTATTCAATACGAAACAGGCGCAGTATTAAGTGAACTGCAGATGGATGAAATGAATGCATACTGCAGGGAGAAGTTTGTAAAAGCCTGATGCTTGGCCCTTTTAATTTTTTTTAATTACATTTGCCCCGTTGAAAAAAGCAATCTGCATATTATTCCTCGGCACTTATCTTATTTCATCAACTGAATTACGTCAGTTGCTGAAGTTCCCATTGCTTATACAGCATTATTTTGACCATAAAGGCGAGGATAACAACATTACCATCTGGAAATTCCTGTCAATTCATTACGAAGAAGCAACTGTCGTTGACGTAGATTACGATAAAGACCAACAGCTTCCTTTTAAATCAAATGATGGATTTTCGGGTTCAGTTCTTGGTTCTTTTGTTCCTGCTGCTTTTTATTCAATAGTTGATAAGTCGTTTAAACAGGAAGCTGTAACGCATATTGTTTCGAACGAAGATTTCACCTCATCAGTCTACCTCTCCTCTATCTGGCAGCCTCCAAAAGCCTGATCTCTTTTTACATTATCTCACTTGTAAAGAATACTTTTATTCTTTATCTATCTGTGCATTTATTTACATGCAACAGGCAATATAAATCTTGATAAACAGGAATTCATTATGCTTAACGCTATTATTCGGTTTTCAGTTAAAAATAAACTGATCATCGGGCTTTTTATCATTGTACTCATAGGTTATGGTGGTTATCAGGTTACCAAGCTTCCTATTGATGCTGTACCTGATATTACCAATAACCAGGTGCAGGTTATTACCATCGCTCCTTCCTTTGGTGCAACAGACATTGAACGGCTTGTAACTTTTCCAATTGAGCAGGCAAATAATAATATCTCCGGGTTAAAAGAAATCAGGAGTTTTTCACGGTTCGGCCTTTCTCTTGTAACCATTGTTTTTGATGATGCAACAGACATCTACTGGGCAAGGCAGCAGGTTGCTGAACGTTTACAAAAAGTACAGGCAATCATTCCTCCGGGAATTGGCATTCCCGAATTGGGCCCGGTATCAACAGGACTTGGTGAAATATATCAGTACGTTGTTCGTCCAAAAAAAGGATATGAAACAAAATTCGATGAAACAGAATTAAGAACGATCCAGGACTGGATTGTACGCCGGCAGTTATTAGGTGTAAAAGGTGTTGCCGAAGTAAGCAGTTTTGGCGGCAAGTTGAAACAATACAGCATTGAAATTGATCCTGCAAAACTTCATTCACACAATATTACTATTAATGATGTTTTTCAGGCACTGGAAAAAAACAATCAGAATACAGGTGGAGCATACATAGAAAAAGCATCCACCGTTCTGTATATCCGAAGCGAAGGATTAGCAGGCAGTATGGAAGACATTCAAAATATTTCCATCAAAACAATCAATGGAGGCACTCCTCTTTTTATCCGTGATGTTGCAGAAATAAAAATTGGTTTTGCTACAAGATATGGAGCTATGTGCTATAACGACCAGGGTGAAGTTTCAGGAGCTGTTGTGATGATGCTGAAAGGTGCCAACAGCAGTGAGGTAATTAAAAATGTAAAAGATCGCATTGCACAAATTCAGAAAACTTTACCTGAAGGCGTAGTGATTGAACCTTTTCTTGACAGAACCAAGATGGTAAACAATGCCATTGGAACAGTTGAGAAGAATTTACTTGAAGGTGCTTTGATCGTTGTGTTTGTGCTGGTATTGTTCCTGGGAAATTTCAGAGCGGGAATTTTAGTTGCATCAGTTATTCCCTTGGCCATGCTCTTTGCCATAACCATGATGAACTGGTTTGGTGTAAGCGGTAACCTTATGAGTTTGGGGGCATTGGATTTTGGGTTGATTGTAGATGGTGCAGTAATCATTGTAGAAGCTGTGATGCATCAGTTGTCGCACAGCAAAAAGTTCAATAATTTTTATCGTCTTACGCAGGATCAGATGGATGCTGAAGTAAACTATTCTGCAGGTAGAATGATGAACAGTGCTGTATTCGGGCAAATCATTATCCTCGTT
>JBEBHT010000235.1:0-6653 GCA_040081135.1 Lacibacter sp.
GTTTGTCGTAAGCCAGAGCTTATTCAAAACTTATCCAATCTGCTTCGACCTGTTTACCTTCTTTCATCACAATAAATATATTTTTAACACCCGGCTCAAATTTTAAAACAGAAGCCTTGCTGATTTTCCATTCGCTGCTTTGCGGAATCTTTACCTCTGCAATAACAGGCCCGTTTATTCCATTGGCCCGAATCTGCAATGTGCCGCCTGCAACAGACAATGCGTTTACAGAAACAGTTTTTAACTTCTTCTTCCCAAAATCAATACTATTGTATTGTACCCATGAACCTGTGTTATTGAAAATTGTTTTCCATCCTTTGAATGTATTCAGCGTATCAATAAATTCAACAGATACACCTGCATCGCTTAACTGTGTATACCTGTCTATTTGTATCTGGGTTACAGCATTGGTTAAACCGGCACCTCTTAAAGTAGGGATCACTTTTTTTATGGTTCCATCAGTATTAAATGATAAACTGTCTAACCTGATTGAACGGGCTTTATCAAAACGGGGAGAATAATCTTTATTATGATAAAACAAATACCATTGATTTTTGAATTGGATAATGGAATGATGATTGGTCCAGCAACCAGACTCAGATTCATCCATAATAACGCCTGTTACTTTAAATGGTCCTAAAGGATTATTTCCAATCGCATATTCCAGCCGTTCAATTTTATTTTCAACATGCGGATAAGTTAAATAATAAATACCATTCCGTTCAAACATGTATGGGCCTTCCTTCAATCCTTTTGTTGGAAGTTCTCCAAGAATCTTTACTTCTGAATCAAGTTCCAGCATATTTGCTTTCAGTTTGGCACCATAAATATTACCGGCAGACCAGTAGAGATATGCCTGGCCGTCTTTATCAATAAAAACATTCGGATCAATTCCACGAACTCCTTTGATGGGAGTTGCTTCGGGAGTATACGGTCCTTCCGGTTTATCAGCTGTTGCAACACCTATAGTAAACCCTCTTCCAAAAGTAGCAGTGTCTTTTGGCGATGTAGGAAAATAAAAATAATATTTCCCGTTGCGTTCAATACAATCCGGAGCCCACATGCTGTAGCTGTCAGGTCGTACCCATGGAACTTTATTCTGTGTTACAATCATTCCATGATCCGTCCAGTCGGTAAGATTTGCCGATGAAAACACATGGTAATCTTCCATACAAAACCATCCCACACGCCCTTTACCTTCCGTTGCAAGAATATCATGTGAAGGAAATACATATACCCTGTCTCCAAAAACTCTTGCAGAAGGATCAGCCGAAAACTGGTTTCTAACGATTGGGTTTTGCGACATAGCATTGAACTGAAGCAGGACTATAAAACACATGGCTGTAAAAAGCCTTACTGTATAGATTTTCATTTTATCATTTATTATTTGATTAAAAAAAATATCCGTTTAAAATACTCTTATTCAAACACTGCTACAAAGCCATCATTTCCTTTTAAAGTGATTTCCATTTTACCATTTGCAGGCACCAGTGTGCTTTTTGTTGCAAACGAAACTTCATTCTTTACTCCCGTTCCGGTACTTATCAATGTTCCCTTTCTGCCTTTCAGAAAAGATAAATCAAGGGAAAGATTTTTTTCAACATCTTCCCCGTTTAAACCGGCTACATACCATTTGTTACCAGTCTTCCTGGCTACGACATATAGCTTACCGGGAAAAGCTTCAATCAATTTAGTATCATCCCAACTGTTTGGAAGACCTCTTAAAAAATCTTTTACATAAAGTGGTACATGCACCATTCCTTCAGGTGTTTCAGCAAAATGCTGAATGCCTGATAGAAATGCAACAGATGTTGCCAGTTCAAAAGCCGATGTTGTAGTTTTTCTGATGCGTGGAATTTTATACAAACACATGGGCGTAAAATCCATCGGATCGAATGCATTGCGAACCATAGCTACCATGATAGCATGTTGTGGATACAGGTTTGCATCATTCTGATTAAATGTAATCATCTCATAGCCCTGCACTCCTTCTGCTGTCATAAAATTGGGATAGGTTCGTTGCAAACCTCTTGGCAATGTGGCACCATGAAAATTCACCAATAGTTTATACGTTGCTGCATCTTCCAGGATGTCCTGGTAGTAATTTATCATAGACTGCCCATCTCCGGCAAAGAAATCAACTTTAATTCCTTTAATGCCCATTTGCTGCAATCTTGAAAATTCTTTTACCCGGCTTTCATGCGTCAGTAACATATCTTTTGGTGTCATCTTCACTGTGTTCCAACTGCCGGCAGAGTTGTACCATAAAAGAATACCTACATTTTTTTGTTTTGCATAATCCACTAATAGTTTTATCGAATCATAACCAATGCGCTTATCCCATTCAGCATCAACCAGGCAATATTGCCAATTCATGTCTGCTGCATAATCAATAAATTTCTTTTGTACACGATATACTGTAGAATCATCTTTTTGCAATACCCAGCTCCAAGATGCTTTGCCCGGTTTAATAAAAGACTGATCTATTCTTTTTGCAGGAAATGCTAAATCAGTACCAAGTGTAGATTCTGTGATCGTCTTCATGTTACCAATTACAATAATTCTCCAGGGTGTTTTCCATGGCAGTGCTGATTCAGGGTTCAATGTTGCTTTACCATTTGTAAACACTTCGGGTTTTTCAGGGAAATTAATTTTATACTCATTGTCTGGTGAATACTGTTGCAGGGCGGTGCCGCAATACGTTCTTCCTAATGCGACTTCGGTAATCAGCATCCAGGCATCATTGTATTTAAACAATGCAGGGTACACCCATCCATTGGGACCGGGTGATGCTGTGCCGGTTGCAATATCAATTTTGTAATGCGCTTCGTAAGATGGGTTGGTATGTTCAAAACCAGTTTGCGCTTCGGTTTTTGGCTGCAGCCATGCTCTTGTGCCTTCATTGAAATGAAAGCTGGTGGCTTCGGCAGTTATCTTTTTTACTTCAGTTGACTTTTCCGGAAACTCATATTGAAATGCAACACCATCATTTGATACCCGGAAGATAATATTCATTTTTTTGCCGGATGCAGTTTTGGTTTCAAATACTCTCTGCATTGCTGTATAGCTGATATTCTTCTTTTTCGCATTCAGCAGTGTATAACTATCCTTCACCAATACCGGCACTGAAACTTTTATTAGTTGTAAATCTTTTGAGAAGTCTTCATCTTCTCTTACGATGCCCAGCTTTGAATTTTGTAAAACAAGACTGCCCTTATAAGAAATAGTATAGGTAGCTTTTGCAATATCACAGGTAACAACAATTTTTTTATCGGGACTGTTGATTGTTGTGGCAGATGATTGAGCAAAGCTGTTTTCAACAAAACCGAAGATTAGTAATAGTAACATCAATTTTTTCATAACTCTTTTTTGAAATTTTATTGTAACCCGTTAATAGTATCTGTAATATGGAAATAATCAAAATCAGCGAAGCCTCCCGTATTTTTAGTGGCATAATTAAACAATGCAAAACGATAGCCGATGAACTGCGGAATAGTGTATGCCATTTTTAGCGGTGTACCTAATGGAGTCCAGTTATAACCATCTAAGCTGAAAAAGAAATTGGCGATATCTTTTTTATCAGTGAAATCACATTCGGCTTTAAAGTAAACAGTGGTTTGATTTAAAGGAATGGTTGCAACTTCTTCACCCTTACCGCTGCTTGCATTAATCATTACAATTGCTTTGCTGTTGCCATTTACCCTAACACCTGCCAATCCATAATTTTTCTGTAGTAGACCGAGTCCGGCAAAATCACCATCTTTCATATTAGAAACATCAAGCGATGTAACCCCGGTACAAACGGGGCCGATGGTTCTTTGTGTTAAAGAATTTCGTGCCAGTAAGAATGATGTATCAATTCTTCCGGTTTTTAAACGGAGGAACCCTTTCCGTTCTGTAACAGACCATAAGCTATTATCGGCGTTATGATTCCATTGCCAAACCAATGGTAATGCAGCATCTTTTTTCTTACGTGTAAATTCATCAGAGTGCACAATGCCGGGAATCAAACTTTTGTTGGCAGGCAAATTCAATGTTGCAGGAACTTTACCATCAGTTCCCAATACAGGCCATCCATCAACCCACTTCACAGGAACCAAATAAGGAATACGGCCCACTGCTCCATAATCACGGAAGAGATAAGAATACCATGTTCCATCGGGCATATCAATTAAGCCGCCTTGCGCCACACCTAAATCCTGCAAACCAAGTTTGCCTTCCCAGGGCCCGGTAATTTTATCGGCACGATGAATGACGACTGTACGCATTCCACCACGGGGCCATGTGATGTTGAATAAATAATATTTGCCTTTAATTTTAAAAAGCTGTGAGCCTTCTGCCTGAAGATTAATGTTAGTGCCAGCAGGCACACTTGCATTTTCAATAATAGTTTGCTCAGTTGTACCCGGTTTTATTTTAGTTGCGTCTTCGTTTAATTCTACTAACTTAAGTTTGCCTACACCATAGATCAGATAAACACGGCCATCATCGTCAAAGAACAAAGAATGATCATGATATGATGGCGCAAACGAAACTTCTTTCCATGGTCCCTTTTCAATATTTTTTGTTGTATAAATATGCGTTTTGCCTGAAGTTTGGGCAAACGTACTTACATAGTAGATGCCTTTATGATAGCGGATACAACTTGCCCATGAACCTCTGCCATAAGTACTCTTACCATTGGTAAGATTCATTGCATCATTAGCAACCAATGTGTCGTAGGCGTAGCTAACCAGTTTCCAGTTCACCAGGTCTTTCGATTTCATAATGGGCACACCCGGATTCATGTGCATGGTAGTACTGCTCATGTAATAAGTTTTACCTACACGTACAATCGACATGTCGGGTACATCTGCAAAGATGACTGGGTTAGTTGCCTTCTGTGCATTACCTGTTTCAGAAGTACAGCAAAGCAGGAATACTGTTATGACTAAATAATTTTTTTTCATATTGATTACATTAATACGTTCACAAAACAATGCTGTTACCTGTACACCGGATCGTTACCGCTGTACTTTAAATATTTAAAAGATGCGGACTTAGATGATTGTTCACCAGAGGATGTGGCATACATTCCATAGATGCATCCTACAAAACCGCCTGCAGTTTTAGTGCTTACAAATTTTGCATCAATTTTATCTTTTAATAAATTCCAGTTCTTTCCATCAGTTGAGTAATAAAAACTGTACGTATCTCCTTCAGCAGTTATTTTTAAATGGAGCTTAGAGGATTTTGTTTCCAATGGAATTTCTGTTATCAATTCCATTTTCTTTTCCCGTGGTTTGCCTTTAAAAAGCTGTATTACTTCTTTACCGTCACTAATTGATTTGGCCATGAAATAGAAATTGGATTCACTTTGAAAAACTGTCAGTCCGGCTTTTTCATTAGCGGTCACAGGTGCAAAATCAATCTTTGTTTCTACTGTGTTGTACAAATGCTGCTGACGTTTGCCCACAAAAGAAGGGCTTCCCAAATCCATGATGGTCTCGGGTTTTAGTTTTAGGGTAAGTCCAGCTTTTTTGGAGAGGCTAAATGCAGTGCTGTCGGGCTTACGCATAAAAAGCAAAGAAGGATCAAGCTGTTTTTTAAATTGTAATGTGTAAGAAAAATTACCTGATTGCGGGAGCGTACCTTTTTGTTTTACTTCTTTTATATTAACAGGATAGCTGTACTGTACTTCTTCGTTATTGGGATTAATTACGGGCCATTCATCTTTCCATTCCACAGGTGCAATAAATGTTTCCCTTCCGGTATTATAAAAATCTCCTTCGTATGGCCTTACTGCTAAAAATATAGCATAAGTTTTACCATCAGGTCCATCTACAAACTGTGCATGACCAGTGGATGTAACTGGATTTTTTCTATCCTCCGGTAAATCTCTTTGTGTAAGTATCGGGTTCTTTTCATACGGAATATAAGGCCCCCAAACATCTTTACTGCGTAACACAACTTCAGAGTGGTTGACAGATGTTCCGCCTTCGGCAGCGTATAAATAATACCAGCCAAAACGTTTCATGATATGCGGCCCTTCTATCCACACAGGTTTTTTACTGAGATCCACACCACCATTTACCAATTGCTTTTCTTCACCAACAACTTTTAAACTCACAGGGTCAAATTCATACATGCGGATGGTTCTATGTCCTGAATACAAAGGTTTATTGTCTGGAGCATCGCTGTTGTAAAGAATATAAGCTTTGCCGTTATCATCAAAATATAAAGAAGGATCGATACCTCTTACTTGCGGAATTTTAACCGGGTTACTCCAGGGCCCTTCGGGATTTTTTGCTGTTACCACAAAATTTCCATCATGATCAATATCAGTACAGGTAACATAATAAATTCCGTTATAATAGCTGATAGCCGGAGCAAACAAACCTCTTGTCATACGTTCGCCCATAAAATCGAGTTGTGATGTCCGGTCAATTACATTACCAATCTGTTTCCAGTTCTTTAAATCTTTGCTGTGAAAAACCGGTATGCCCGGAAAGTAGGAGAAAGTAGAATTGATCAGGTAGTAATCAGACTTTACCTGAACAATACTGGGATCCGGATAAAAACCCTTTAGAATAGGGTTAACCAAAGTGATTGTTTGCGCAAAACTGTTGATCCCTGTCAGCAATGAACAGAGTAATACAGACGTTGTTATTTTT
>JBEBHT010000567.1:0-1374 GCA_040081135.1 Lacibacter sp.
TATGTTTGATGATCTTGCC
The DNA here is from genome assembly GCA_040081135.1 of Lacibacter sp. Lineage (GTDB taxonomy): Bacteria > Bacteroidota > Bacteroidia > Chitinophagales > Chitinophagaceae > Lacibacter. Next base: position 20 of record JBEBHT010000567.1, read on the forward strand.
ATCCCTGAACTCAAATTCCGCATGGATGCGGTTGATAACATTGCGGCCAGTGGTTGAAAACAGGTACCTGGCCACCCATTCGGCTCTGCCCGTTTTTTCATCAGCCACCACATTTGCAAAACTGATGCTGATATTTCCCTTGCTCCGCTCAATCAACATCCGCCACATGGCAGGCACTTCTTTTCCTTTTAATCCAACAAAAGCCGGATCAGTGAATTCTGCTTCTTCATGATAACAGTTGGCCATTGTCTGCCAATCGCCATTGGCAAAAGCTGTATAAAAGGTGGTGATGAGTTCTTTCATTGCTGAAAAGGTTTTGTTATGGAATGAAAGATAAACAATCATTTGCTTTATATTGCCAGTCTAATTCAGCATCCTTGTCACAAATCATCTTTACTGTTACCAATGATTTAAGTTACGACCAGCGTATGATGCGTATCTGCACTTCATTGGCGCAACAGGGATACGATGTAATTTTAGTGGGAAGAAAACTGCAACAATCTATTCCGCTTCAATCATTTCTATTCAAACAAAAAAGGCTCAGCTGCTTCTTTACAAAAGGGGCTTTGTTTTATGCTGAATATAATCTGCGTTTGTTTTTCTGGCTGCTGTTTCAAAAAACCGATTGCATTTGTGCCATTGATCTTGATACCATTCTCCCCTGCCTCTTTGTATCAAAATTGAAAAACACTAAACGGGTGTACGATGCACATGAATTGTTTTGTGAAATGAAAGAAGTGGTAACAAGACCTTCCCGTTACAAAATCTGGAAACGCATTGAACGGTTTGCCGTTCCTAAATTCAAAAATGGATATACTGTTTGCATACCTATAGCAGAAGAGTTTAAGAAAATGTATGGTGTGGAGTACGAAGTGGTGAGAAATGTGTCAGCAGCCGATAGCCATCAGCCGGTAGCTGATAGTCACCAACCAACTTTCTTCCTCTACCAGGGTGCAGTAAATGAAGGACGCAGTTTCGAAACGCTGATTCCTGCTATGAAAAAAGCAGAAGCTCAGTTGCACATTTATGGTGATGGGAATTTCATGGAGCAAACAAAAGAGCTCATTGAAAAAAATCAACTGCAGGAAAAAGTATTGCTGAAAGGAAAACTGCAACCAAAAGAATTAAGAGATATTACATCAACTGCATATGCAGGGATTACGTTGTTTGAAAATAATGGATTGAGCAATTACCTTTCACTGGCCAACCGTTTCTTTGATTATATACAGGCAGGTGTTCCGCAGGTATGTGTAAATTATCCTGCTTACAAAGAAATCAATCAAACATACGATATTGCATTGCTGATCCCTGATACAGGCGAGCAGTCTATTGCAGACGGATTAAACCTTTTGCTG
>JBEBHT010000013.1:0-27505 GCA_040081135.1 Lacibacter sp.
TTTGTGTATTAAATTTGAGCGGCAAAGTTAAAAGAATTCAGCGCATGGAATACAGGAAGTTCAGAGCAGATCAATTGTTTGATGGATACAGGCTTTATGCAACAGATAACGTATTAATCACAGATGAAACCGGTGTAGTGAAAGATATTGTTTCAACTGCAGAAGCAGGTGATGATGTACAGCAATTCACAGGCACCCTTTCACCCGGGCTGATTAATGCACATTGCCACTTAGAATTAAGTCATTTAAAAAATGTTATTCCTCCACATACCGGGCTGATTGAATTTTTATGCTCCGTTGTAACCAAACGGGGCTTTGAACAGGAACTGATTCAGCAGGAAATTGCAAAAGCGGAAGAAGAAATGTATAACAACGGAATTGTTGCTGTAGGTGATATTGGCAATACAGCCGATACTGCTTTAGTGAAAAGCAAGAGCAGGATTCGCTGGCAAAATTTTGTGGAAGTACTGAGTTTTACCGATGCAAAAGCAAACGAGAATTTCAACCACTATCAAACTGTTGCCGATGAATTAGAGTCTGCTTTACGTACATCGCACATCGCACACCGCACATTGCTTGTTCCTCACGCACCTTACAGTATTTCACCCAAAACATTTCAGTTGATCAATGAAGCAACAGCTGATCAGATAATTTCCATCCATAACCAGGAACACCCGGCAGAAAATATATTGTATGAAACAGGCGGAGGAGAATATCTAAAACTGTTTAAAATCTTTGGTATCGATTCCTCTCCTTTTCCTGTAACAGGCAAAAGCAGTATCCGTTCATACCTTCCTTATTTCAATAAAAAGCAAACTATCTTTCTTATTCATAATACCTACATGCCCGAAGAAGATATTGTTTGGGCCAATGAATATGCAGCAGCGAATGGATTAAAGCTGATCTATTGTTTATGCATAAATGCAAATCTTTATATTGAAAACAATACGCCGCCTCTTGCTCTTTTACTGAAGCATAATTGCTCTGTTGTCTTAGGCACCGACAGTTACAGCAGTAACTGGCAGTTAAGTATTGCAAAAGAAATGGAAGCATTACTAAAGCATACATCACTAACAAAAGAACAGGCTTTACAAATGGCCACATTAAATGGTGCAAAGGCATTGCAATGGGATGATCAGTTAGGAAGTTTTGAAAAAGGAAAGCAGCCGGGAATCGTTTTATTAAGTGAAGATTTCAGTGTATCAAAACGATTACTCTGACATTAAGGTTCCATAATTTGTTGCAGCACCGGCAAGGTTTTCAACTTGCCAAACTCAGGGATATGCAGAGCATAGTAGGTTTCAAGTCTTTCAAGCAGTTGTCTTCTTTGTAAATAGTTCATCGGTATTTCGGTAAGTTCATGCGGCTGCATAGCTTTTAATAACTCACGGATCAGTTCAACAGTTTTTCCATCAACATAATACACATGCTGTGGATAGGTCGATACAAAATTCCCTTCCTGCAAATCGAGAATAGTATATTTATCTGCATCTTCTGTATTTATCTGAAAGCCAAAAAAGTTGGTTAAGTGTAAAGCAAAATAAAGAGGAAAGTTTGCTGTTACTGCATCGTTTGCTTTATCGAGCTGCATCAATGCATCTTCAATAAAATAAAACAGGTCAGGATTATTCTCCGGTTGCTTCACACATTTTTGCAACAGCTCAACCATGTACAGCAATACACTGTTTTTGATCACATCTGCAAACAGCTGCTCATACAGGTAACTCCATTTGAATTCCTTGATGCGCTGCAGATTTTTTAAATCATGATGATACACGATCAGTTCGAGCATGGAACCCGGCTGAAAATAATTGGCTTTTCCAGCTCCCTTTTTTGAACTTGTTCTTACTCCCTGAACAATATAACTCTGCAATCCATACAACTCAGTATAAGCCGAAACAATTAAACTTGTTTCACCATACTTTACCGTTCGTAGAATCACTGCCTTTGTTGTATGTAATACATTGCTCAAAAGAAAACTTATTTAATAAACACAATCTTACCCACTTTCTTTTCAGCGCCCAGTTCATCTTTTGCCAATACAAGATAAACGCCGCTTGATACCCGTTGATTATTATAATCTCTTCCATTCCATACTGCCTGCCCCCCAAGTGACCTTGTTTGATAAACTAATCGTCCGTTCAGTTCCGTAATTTTTACAATTGAATTTTCGGGCAATCCACGAATACCAATTGTGCCTTCATATCCTGCAGGTACAGGACTTGGAAACACCAGCACCTTATCTGTATTTTCACTGGCTTCAGTTGCTGTACTTCTGTAACTGCAAATACCATTGAATGTAGAAAAAAACACTTCGCCACTTTTTGGATCGATTGCAATGCGGATAATTTCATTACTCAGCAACGGACTGTTATCAGCAGTAAAACGCAGAATTACTTTTTCTCCATCTGCACTGATAAGCCAAACGCCATTACGTGTGCCAACCCATTTCCGGTTTGCTGCATCAACTGCCATTGCTTTCACTTCTTCATTCTCAAATAAATAACCGGCAAAATTATCCTGCTGTACAATTGGCTGATAAGCTTCACATCCATTTGCTGTAAATACTTCGCCCGGACATTGTATGATGGCAATACCTTTATCTGTTCCCAGCCAGATAAACCCGTCTTTATCTTTTACCATACAGTTTACAAAATTGCCGGGTAGGTTGCCATTGCCTACACCTGTCTGCAACCATTTCCATCTGTCATCTGCAGTATTATCAATTGAAGTTCCATGGTTGTAGCACAATAACCCGTTACCCTGCGGCACCTGTATCCATTTCTGATTGGCATCATCAATTAAAATAGCACCAACCATATTATCCCTGATGAGAAAAGGAACACGGAATGATTTCCAGTTACCATCTGCTTTCTTTACAACAAAATTATTACTGCCTCCAAAGTTGCTGATCCATAAATTATTTTCTCCGTCAAATGCAAGACCACCAACACGATAACTGTTGGGATCGCCAACTGTTACATTCAGAAAACCCTGTTTGTAAATTTTATATTTCATTGCACTTTCGTACTCCACTAAGCCCCCTCCAAATGATCCTGCATAGATTGCATTGTTGCGTGGATCAACCGCAATACTGATTACATCCAGCACTGTATCCATCCATGAAAGGTTAGTGCGGTTATAATCTTTCCATTCATCGTTACCAAATGTAAAAAATCCTGAGCCGTTATATTGATAGTTCCATGCTTCATTTACACTTCCACCGGCAACATATAATGTATTCTTATAGAAGAATAATTCCCCATCCACACTTCCATAAGGTGAATTGATGGCATAACGTTCATACAAATTTGCTTCAGCTTTCACTAATCCTTTTTCAAAATCAGCGATCCAAATTTCATTCCCGCTTTTAACTGCCTGAAAAGGATAACGAAGCTGACTGTTGTTTTGAACAACTGTACTGATTGTTCCAGTTGTATTCAGTACAATTACCCTTCGTTCATTCCATCCATTTTTTTCTTCACAGATTAAAATACTTCCATCACTTGCATTTACATTTTCCCAACGCCAATCATCATTGTACAGCAACTGCCATACACTTCCATTTAATACATATAATGAAGTAAAATATTGAGCAATTACTTTATCCTGTATAACCATTACCTGTGTTGCAAGACCGGCAGGTAAACCATTTGTTCCGCTTAACAACGTCCAGTTACGGTAATCACTTAAATTAGATGCAGTTTGATTCGCAACTTTTAATCCTTCTTCCGTTGCTGCAAAAAAACGTGTGGCATCTGCAGCAAATCCATTCACTTTTACATTGCCACCATTATTGCCCATGTAATACGTACTGCTGATTTCATATTTTGCAAGGTCAACAACAATTACTCCAAGTCCGCTGCTGAGATATGCTTTATCGTTTACAAAACTGATGTCATAAATATTTTTATCGCCGCTTACATTGCTGCGCAGGATATCGGGTATATTGATGATATCGTTTCGATATACCACATCAAGATTACTGTTGTTATATGCAATGAGTAGTTTACTATTCGATGAATTGTATTTAATGCTGCGAATACCTGCATCATGCAGCCCGGTTACTTTATTCAACCGTTCAATTTCTCCTTCGGCTTTGCTTACAGAGTAGGCACCAAATTTTGAAGCAGCGTACACTTTATCGGATGAAAGTGTGACCCGAAGACCCGAACGGTATTCCATATGTTCACGCCACTGTCCTACAGGAGTTAGCTGCGCAACAGCCATTGAAAAGATAAACAGACTGGTAACTGAAAGAAATAATTTACACTTCATGACAATTCAAATTTAATTGCTTTTCACTCAAGGCAGATTTTTTAGAGTTTTTAGGGTGGAATGGCGTTTCTTTGCGCTGCTTTTCTTATCTAAAAAGTATCTGAAACACATGTGGTATCAACTTGGAAAATGGGTGTTGCGTAACAGGCTTCCTTTGTTAATTGCTGTTCTTCTTGCAACTGGTGTGATGACTTACTTCGCTTCTAAAGTGCAAATGAGTTACGATTTTGCAAAAGCTATTCCGGTTGATCATCCAAAATTCCTCGAATATCAGGCCTTTAAGCAAAAATTTGGCGAAGATGGCAACCTGTTGGTGATTGGTTTTGAAAAGAAAGACATGTTTCAGTTGAATTTTTTTCAAAAATTTGTTGCCTTACAAAAAGATTTCAAAAAAGTGCCGGGTGTGGAGGATATACTCAGTATCAGCGCAGCCGTTAATCTTGTGAAAGATTCTGCAACTGAGAAATTAAAAACCCTTCCTGTTTTCCCGGAAAATATTCAAACACAGTCTGCTTTAGACAGTTCAAAACAAGTACTTGAAAACCTTCCGTTTTACAGAGGGCTTCTTTACAATCCCGACAGTAAAGTGTACATGATGGCAGTGCGCATCAATAAGGATGTACTCAATTCAAAAAGAAGAAACACATCTGTTGATGGGTTGATGAAATTAACCGAGCAATTTGGGAAAGAGAACAATCTTGAAATGTACAGCAGCGGTTTGCCGTTGGTTCGTACAGAAATGAGTACCCGTATTGCTGCTGAAATGAAATTGTTTTTACTTGGTTCTGTTTTGCTGTCAGCTTTTATTCTGTTACTGTTCTTCCGTTCACTCAGTGCCATGTGGCTCAGTATGGCAGTTGTGATCATGGGTGTTATCTTCAGTTTGGCGACCATGGTGTTGTTTGGATTTAAAATCACTTTGCTTAATGCATTGATTCCACCATTGATGGTTGTAATTGGCATTCCCAACTGTATTTACTTCCTCAATAAATTTCATACAGAGTACAAAAAAAGTGGAGAGAAAAACGAGTCATTGGTAAACATGATGGGACGGATGGGTATTGTTACCCTGTTCTGCAATATTGCTGCAGCCATTGGCTTTGCTGTATTTGCATTGACCAAAAGTCAGATATTGAGAGAGTTTGGAATCGTAGCCGGTATCAACATCATGGCATTGTTTGTCATTTCATTTCTGTTTATTCCCATTGTGCTCAGTTATTTACCAGCGCCAAAACAACGCCACGTCCGCTACCTGGAAAATGAACGGCTCAACAGAACAATCATAAAGATTGAGGACTGGGTTTTCAATCATCCAAAATATACATATACAGCCACAGGAATTTTAATGGCGATTGCCATTGTTGGCATCTTTCGTTTAAAAACTGTTGGATATATCGTTGATGATTTACCGAAGAATGATAAACTCTATGTTGATCTGAAATTTTTCGAAAAACATTTTTCAGGAGTAATGCCACTTGAAATTGTAGTTGATACAAAACGCAAGCAGGGTGTTACAAGAAGCATCCCCAATCTCAACCGTATCGACTCACTGGTAGTTTATTTACAGAACAGGCCCGAGATGGGTAAGGCCATTGCCCTGACTGAAGGATTGAAATTTGCAAGACAGGCTTATTATGATGGCGACAGTAATATGTACACCATTCCCAATGAATTTGACCTGGCATTCCTTGCTCCTTATCTGCAAATGAAAGCCGATACCACTGCGGGCAGCAAGACAAACACATTTGCAAAACTGGTGGGCAATTTCATCGACAGCAGCAAACAAATGGCAAGAATCAGTGTAAACATGGCTGATGTGGGAAGCGACAGCCTGCCGAAAATTTTAGTACAGGTGCAGGCAAAAGCTGATTCTTTGTTTAATCTTGACAGCCTCAGCTATGCCAATCAGATCAACAATAAAACAATTGCCATTGCTGATATTGATTCATCAAAATTAACCCGGTCAGCAAATATTCAACTCACCGGCACCAGTGTAACCTTTGTGGAAGGCAGCCGGTTTATCATCAATGGGTTGAAAGAAAGTATTGTGTGGGCATTTTTACTCATTGCGCTCTGTATGCTGTACCTCTTCCGTTCGTTCCGGATTTTATTCTGTTCACTGATTCCCAATGTTGTTCCATTGGTGATCACAGCCGGGGTAATGGGCTGGGTGGGCATTCCGCTGAAACCAAGTACAGTACTGGTTTTCAGTGTGGCGTTAGGTATTGCCATTGATGTTACCATCCGTTTTTTGATTAACTACAAACAGGAATTGCCCATACATAACAATGACATTAAAGAAACCGTACGACAAACGATCCGTCATACAGGCATCAGTATCATTTATACTTCCCTGGTGCTGGTGGCTGGGTTTGTCATCTTCTGTTTCTCCGATTTCGGAGGCACCCAGGCATTGGGCTGGCTTACCTCCCTCACGCTTTTAGTGGCCATGATCACGAATCTTGTGCTGTTGCCGGTGATGTTATTAACCACAGCAGGTTCAAAACGCAATAAATCAGTAAAATAAACACTCAGAAGCAGCAAAATCGCATAATATCTGTCTATTAGTTAACAAAATTTAGCAGAACCTGTTATATTTGTTAGCTTCTAACCAATTGGCTTACACCCAGTAACTCTTTTCCTTAACAACAACCCTTAGATGAAACAACCCTGTTTAAAACAGGTAACATTAATCATTAATAAACCCAAAAAAACGAGTATGAGAAAACTTGTAAGCATTTTGTTTGTGCTGATGGTAAGTGGATTTACACTTATGGCCCAATCAAAAAAAGTAACAGGTAAGGTAACCGATGAAAATGGAACTCCTATTGCTAATGCCTCTGTATTAGTAAAAGGCACTTCAACAGGTACTACCACAAATGCAGAAGGCATGTTTGAGTTAAATGCGCCTGCATCTTCCAGAACCCTAGTGATTTCTTCACTAAATTTCACAGCCAAAGAAGTAAATATTGGCAACGGCAACATTACCGTTTCATTGGCTTCTGCAGTTAACGAACTTACAGAAGTTGTTGTTAGCGTACCTTATGGCACGGTAAAAAAATCAACATTTACCGGCTCTGCAGGTACTATTAACGCATCCACTATCCAAAAACAACAGGTTACATCTGTAACCAGGGTATTGGAAGGTCTTATTCCAGGATTGGCAACCACCAATGGTGGTGGTACTCCCGGCGGCGGTACTGATATCAGAATCAGAGGATTTGGATCAGTTAATGCTTCCGCTTCCCCACTGATTGTTTTAAATGGTATTCCGTATGATGGTTCAATTTCATCTATTTCAACAGATGAAATTGAAACAGTAGACGTTTTGAAGGATGCGGCTGCAAGCAACCTTTATGGTTCACGTGCTGCAAACGGAGTGATCATGATCACTACCAAAAAAGGCAAAAAAGGACCTGCACAAATTCTGGCTTCTATCAGGCATGGTATTTCAACAAGAGGAATTCCTGAATACGACCGTGTTGGTGCGAAAGAGTATTATGAGTTGTTTTGGGAAGCTTACCGCAATTCATATGTATTTGGCAGTGGTCAATCATATGCAGCTGCAGGCACCAGTGCATCAAATGTTTTGACAAGTTCTTCAGGCCTTGTATATAACGCTTATAATGTTCCGGGCAACCAGCTTGTTGATGCAACAACCGGTAAAATAAACCCAAATGCAAAACTGCTCTGGAATGAATCATGGGCTGATGCATTGTTTCAGAACGCAACACGTACCAATGTGAACCTAAATGTTTCAGGAGCGAATGACAAAACCAATTATTTGGTAAGTGGTGGTTATCTGAATGAAAAGGGTATCGCTAAATTCTCAGGCTATGACCGTTATAATTTTCGTGCTGATGTAAATTCAGAGGCAAACAACTGGTTAAAAGTTGGACTGACAGTTGACGGAGCTACAGATAAAAGAGAAGGATTATTTGCAGGCGGTACTGCCACTTCAAACCCCTTCTACTACAGTCGCCAAATGGGTCCTATCTACCCGGTTTACCAATACAGCGCAACAGGTTCTCCTGTACTTGGTGCAGATGGTAAGCCTGCTTTAGATTGGGGCGTACCTGCACAAATGGGATCAAGACCTTATGCTACTAACTCTAACCTTATTGGTTCACTGGCACTTGACAGACGTGAACAAAAAAGATTAAACGCTAATATCAATACCTATGCCGAGATACGTTTCCTGAATGATTTCACTTTCAAAACAACCCTTGGAATGAATTATTTTCAGATTGATGGTTTAACCTATCAGAACAGTCAATTCGGTGATGCATCAAATGTGAAAGGTCGCTCAACTGTATCGGCTCAAAAAAATGTGTCCTTAACAGGTAACCAGGTATTATCCTGGAACAAGAAATTATTTAACAGACATAATGTTCGTGCCCTTGTTGGACATGAGAATTATCAATTCAAAACAAGTTTCTTATCAGCCACAAAAACCGGATTTAGTTATCCTGGACAAACAGCATTAAACAATGCTGCGGTAGTAGAAGCTCCTCCAAGCAGTTCTGAAGATCTTCACAGAATTGAAAGTTATTTTGGCAGCATAAACTATGATTTTGATGGCAAATACCTTTTATCAGGTTCACTGAGAACTGATGGATCTTCCCGTTTTGCCCCAGATGTAAGATGGGGTAATTTCTATTCTGTAGGTATTGGCTGGAGAATTAAGCAGGAGAATTTCATGAAAGATGTTGACTGGCTTAATGACCTGAAACTGAAGGCCAGTTATGGTGAATCAGGTAATGATAATATTGGGTTGTACTACCAATACATTAATTATTACAATGCGGATGGATTTGGAAATTTTACTCCTATCACAAGACCTGCTAATCCCGGACTTAAATGGGAAGGTAATAAAACATTAAACTATGGTGTTGATTTCTCTATGTTTAAACGAAGATTACAGGGTACTGTTGAATATTTCGACAGAAGATCTGCCGATCTGCTTTTTTTAACACCAACAGAGCCGTCATTTTTATTCCCTAATATATGGCAAAATATAGGCGAATCTAAAAACTATGGTATTGAGGTGCAGTTAGCATATAATATCATACAAAAAAAGGACTTTGACTGGAAAATTGATTTTAATGCAACTCATTTCAAAAACAAGTTGACAAAAATCCCAGCTAAACAAAAAGAACTCGGTGGAATTGTTGTTGGTAATAAAAAGTATAACGAAGGGCGGTCTATTTATGATTTCTGGCTCAGAGAGTTTGCGGGTGTTGACCCTGTGACCGGTTTATCGCTCTACTACAGAGATGTTTTAGGTTCAAACGGCAAACCTACCGGTGAGCGTATTCTAACCAGTGATATTACAAGAGCCGATTTTTATTATGTTGGTGCTTCTCCTATTCCTAAAATCTACGGCGGTGTTACCAACACATTGCGTTATAAAGATTTTCAGCTGTCTATTTTAACCACCTATTCTTACGGCGGTCATTTTTATGATGGTAACTATCAAAGCATCATGCATTCAGGAGCAGCAGGTATTGCATGGCACACTGATATTCAGAAGCGCTGGCAAAAACCTGGCGATGTAACCAATATTCCACGTTTACAGAACGCAGGCGGTCAGGATGGTACATCTTCAAGATTTTTGTTTGATGCTTCTTATGTAAATATTAAAAACGTATCCTTCAGCTACAATTTAAGTTCAGGTCTTGCACGGAATCTGCGCTTAAAAGATGCACAATTCTTTGTGAGTATTGATAATGCGTATATTTTCACTGCTAAGAGTGGTGGCGATCCGCAACAAAGTTTTGATGGTAATGTTGGTGCCGGTTACCCTCCGTACCGGACAATTACGTTTGGAACAACAATCAAATTATAATTTAAAACACTGGAAATTATGAAACAAATACGTTTTTTCAGCCTTCTGCTATTAACTGCAGCTTCGTTGCTCGTGGTTAGTTGTAAAAAGTCGTACCTGGATACGAAACCATCTGATGCTATCCCCATGGAACAGGCCTATGCTACTATTGCTGCAGTAAACTCTGCTACAGCAAGTAACTATCTGCAAACATTTGCATTTGGGGGTGGTAACGGACAAGGAGGACATGATAACTACGGGCAAAAATCTATTGATCTTGCCAATGATTTAATGGGCAATGATATGGTAGTACATTCCCAGGGTTACGGTTGGTTTAATGCTGATTATAATTATACCGGCTGGACTTTGCCAAATGGTACAAATACACGTTCTGACCAGGTATGGTCATTTTACTACACTGGTGTTTTAAAAGGAGCCATTTTATTGCTTGATAATACGGCTAACCAAACTGCTACACCAGAACTGGAAACCTTACGTGGTGAAGCATATGGTTTAAGAGCATGGGCTTACTTTAACCTGATTAATAATTTTCAGCAAACATATAAAGGGAATGAAAGCAGTAAAGGAGTTCCTTTACGTTTAACCGTTTCAGCTGAATCAATAGGCAGGGGTACAGTTCAGGAAGTTTATACTCAGATTGTAGCTGATCTTGTAAAAGCAGAAAGTTTATTAACAGGTAAAGCAAGGGTATCAAAAGAGCGTATTGACGTTACAGTAGTACGTGGATTCAGAGCACGTGTTGCTTTGGCTATGGAAGACTGGGCAACTGCCGCTACTTATGCAAAAAATGCACGTCAGGGTTATACCTTAATGAGCAATACAGTATACACTTCAAGAAGTGGTTTTTCAAGCATTAGCAATACTGAGTGGATGTGGGGTGCTTTCATTCCGGCCGATAAAGCAACAATTTTTGCTTCTTTCTTTTCACATATTGATGCTACTCAATTTGGTTATGCACAGTTAGGCGGGCAGAAGAAGATCACAAAAGATCTGTATGATAAAATCCCTGCTACTGATATCCGTAAATCAGTGTTCAGAACTCCGGGCACAGGAACCTCTATCTTACCGGAGTATACGCAAACAAAATTTGCAGTGCCTGTTGTAGGAAGCTGGGCTGCTGATTATTTGTATATGCGTGCATCAGAAATGTACCTGATAGAAGCTGAAGCTTTAGCTAAACAGGGAAAAGACGCCGAAGCAAGGGTTGTGTTAGAAGCAATGGTTGGTTTGCGTAATCCCGGTTACAGTGCTGCTTCTTTCTCCGGCGCTGCTCTTGTAAGTGAAATTTTATTACAACGCCGTATTGAATTATGGGGTGAAGGATTCTCTTTGTTTGACATTAAGAGAACTGGTGCAGGCTTAAACCGACCAACTGGTGCAGGTAATCACGGAGCACCAAACTTTAACCCGGTTGTTTACCAGCTTGCTCCGGGAGCCGCAGGTTTCCTTATGCGTATTCCAACCAGAGAACTGGATAACAATATAAAGATGACTCCGGCAGATCAAAACCCTTAAACCTAAAAACAAAATCAAATGATTAAAAATCTTATAAATAACATGAGTAAAAAACGAACGCTGGCAGCAGCTATTGTTTTAGTATTACTTTTTTCAGCATGTCAAAAGAATAATTACTCTGTTGATCTGGATTCAATTGTTACAGCACCTACTGCTCCTCAGTTTGTACCAATCAACAAAGTATTACGTGCTGATTATTACGTACGTAATGCAGGACCGGCATTTAAAATTCCGGTTGGTTTAACCAATGTTACAAGCGAAGACAGGATCATCAACTTAGTGTATACTTCACGCAGTGCAGTAAGTGGAGTTCAATACACATCACCTTCTACACTTACTATTAAGGGCGGTTCTTCAATTGATACACTCCTGTTACAAGGACTTTTTGCAGGGTATCCTTCAGGTAGAAAAGACACTGTTAAAATCACTTTTTCAGGTGTAAAAGGAGTTGACCGGAAAGATTCGTTTGAAGTTATTATGCAGCGCTATTGCGATGTTGTTCTCGGTAATCTTTTGGGAAACTACACCAGAACAAATGAATATTCAGGTTCAGGAGCATTCAGTTATGGCCCTTATACAACAGTAGTGAAAAATATTGTTTCTACAGGAGCTACAACAGCAGAAGGATACGTTGAAAATCTGTACGATTATGGATGGTCGGATATTAAAATTGTTTTGAATTGGACAAATCCTGCTGCCTTTACTATCACTGTCCCTCTTCAGGCAACAAATGCAGCGGGTAGTGGTGTTTCGTTTGTACGAAGCTCAGCAGGTAAAGTCAATACATTTTCATCGTGCGATAATACGTTCACAATTTCACTTGACCTGCTTGATGATACTCAGGCAGTACTTTCAACCGGATATCAATTCAGGTTAGCCAAATAACTTGTTTTTGAAATAAAAAAAGGCTGTCTTATAATAAGACAGCCTTTTTTTATTTCAACTCTTCTTCCAATAAAAGGAAAACTATTTTAATGCAACACTTCCGCCAGCTTCCTTTCCAAATCCTCACCCCTTAACTTATCTGCAATAATTTTTCCGTTTGGATCAATCAGTACATTGTAAGGAATGCCATTAAAACCATAAAGTGCAACAGCACCACTTTCCCAGTATTTCAGATCACTGATATGGTTCCAGGTTAAACCATCCTGTTTAATTGCCTGTAACCATGCATCTTTTGTTTTATCAAGTGATACACCAAGAATAGTAAAGTTTTTATTCTTATACTTACTATATGCTGCCACTACATTTGGATTTTCAGCACGGCAGGGACCGCACCAGCTTGCCCAGAAATCAACCAGTACATACTTTCCTTTCAAACTGCTGAGAGAAAAATTCTTACCATTTACATCAGGCATTGTAATGTCCGGCGCCGTGCTGCCAACAGCAATTCCTGCAGTTTGCTGCTGTTGTTGCTGCTGCTGCGTATTGGTTGTGCTTTCACGGAATTGTTTTACGATGGTTTGAATACCTGCATGCTTGGGAAAACGTTGTGCAAGACTGTTATAAATCGCTTCATTGTCCAGCGGATCGCCACCGCCATTAATCGATGCGGCAAACATACTTACCATCGGACTGTTATCTTCCATCGCCGTTTTTTTCAGATATGTTTTAAACACTGTAAGAATATTATTGATCTCCGCCTGTTTGATGGCTTTTAAACTATCGCCCTGTGTTACATTCTGCAGTTCGTACTGAAATGCATAAATTTTTTGCTGCGTTGCAGAAAGGGAATCAATAAATTCCTGTAAACGTCCTGTAGCAGGTGAACCTTTGTATTTTATTTGACGCACATCATTCCAGTCTGCTGTAAGTTCAATGTTCGATTTATCATTGATTAAAAAGAACATCGGGCTTTTTTCAATCTGCGGAAAACGTAACTGCAATAAAGACTCTTCCGTTGCTTTTCCTTTCAATGAAAACTTTCCATTATTCAATGAAATACTGTCGATTACCTGTGGAGGCATATTGTCATACGCAATCAGTTCAAGATACACCACTGTTGCCGGTGCATTTTTAATTTCACCACTCACAGTAAAATTTTTACTGCCACTACTCTGACAGGCAGCTGCAAATAATGCAACAACCACTACAACCCATGTTTTCTTCATTCTTCTTTTTTTAATTTGATAATTTTTCGGTCACCAGCTGATTCAGCATTTTAGGATCAGCTTTGCCTTTTGATTTTTTCATCACTTCACCAACGAACAAACCGATCAGGCCTTTCTTTCCTTTTTTATACTCTGTTACCTTATCGGGCATACTGTTTAACACTTCATCAATCAACTGCTGCAATGCATCTTCGTTCCTTTCCTGTAACAGGTTCAACTGTTGTGCCAATTGCAATGCCGGCTGACCCGGTTGTTTCAGCATTGCAGGAAATAATTTTTGTGATGCCATGGTATGACTCAGGTTCCCATCTTCAACCAGCTGAATAATTTCTGCCAGTTGATTTGGTTTAATCGCAAGCTGATTCATTTCAATTCCTTCTTCATTCATCACTGATTTCACCGGACCAAGTAACCAATTGGCTATTTGTTTAAATGCAATAGTATGCGTGGCAGTTGCTTCAAAATAATCAGCAACTTCTTTTTCCTCACTCAGTAATGCCGCATCATATTCAGGTAAATTATATTGCTGAATAAAACGCTGTTTTTTCTGTTCAGACATTTCAGGAAGAGAAGCTTTTACTTTTTGTACAAACTCATCTGTAATAACAAAAGGCGGCAGATCAGGATCAACCATATACCTGTAATCATCCGCATCTTCTTTTGTACGGATAGGAAAAGTCGTTTCTTCATCCGGGTTAAACCCTCTCGTTTGCTGAACAATCACTTCACCTTTCTCTTTCATTTCAATCATCCGCATCACTTCATAATCTACGGCCTTCTTCAAAAAACGGATTGAGTTGAGATTCTTGATCTCCACTTTTGTTCCGAGTTTGGGATCACCTTTTAAGCGGATGGAAATATTGGCATCGCAACGCAAACTTCCCTCATCCATATTTCCATCACACACATTCAATGTGCGTACAAGCTTACGGATTTCTGTTAAGTAGGCTGCTGCTTCATCGCCGCTATGCAAATCAGGTTCTGTTACAATTTCAATCAACGGAACACCGGCACGGTTATAATCAACAACTGAATACAAATCATGCTGATCATGCATACTCTTGCCTGCATCTTCTTCCAGATGAATCCGGTTGAGCTGAATATTCCGTTCTCCATCAACTGATTTTACTTTTACAAATCCACCTTTGCAAACAGGTGTGGTATGCTGTGAAAGCTGGTAGCCTTTCGGTAAATCGGGATAGAAATAATGTTTGCGGGCAAAATAATTCTTCTGCTCAATTTCACAATTACAAGCCAAACCCATCCGCACTGCCAGTTCAATCGCTTCTTTATTCATCTTGGGTAAAGTGCCCGGATGAGCAAGAGTGATTGGGCTTATGTGCCTGTTAGGTTCAGCACCAAAACTCGCTTCATCGCCACAAAACAATTTGCTTTTGGTGAGAAGCTGTGCATGCACTTCCAACCCAACCACTGCTTCGTATTTATCACTGTAATTCGACATATTATAATTGCTCCCGGCTAAGGGAACGCAAAAATATCCCTTTTGCACCGAAGCTTCTGTGATGAAATGCACAAAAAAAAGTCCCGCATTTCAGCGGGACTGACTAAATCAGATCAATATCGAAACTTACAGATCAGCTTTATTTAATTTCTTCGGGATCTTTACTTCAATGTTTACAGGGTTTCCGCCGCGGGTAACTTTCAGGTTCCAAACATTTTTCTCGTTCTTTTCACGAAGTGCTTCACGGGCATTGCCTACATTTTCAACCTTTTTTCCGTTGATTTCTGTAATGATGTCATCTTTCTGCAAACCGTTTTTATCAGCAGGAGAATCCTTATCAACTTCCAGCACTTTCACTCCATTTCCTTCTTCCGTATCCTGTATGGTAGCTCCCAGTTGCGGACGGTTGTGCATGAGCAGCAGATTGCCTTCAATTTGCTTAAACTCCTGCGGCATACGGTGCTGAAATTCGAATTGCCTTTCCTGGAAAGCTCTTTGCTTTTCTTTATACAATTCATTCTTCAGCTCCATCTTGTGCTCAAACAGTTCACCCGGAAATTTACTTTCACCCAGTTTTACTTTTGCTTTCTTTTCCTTTCCGTCACGCAGGTAAGTAATCTCTACTTCATCATTTGGTTTTTTAGCCGTAATAGCTTCAACCAGGTCATCCGGTCCTTCAATTTTTTTATCTCCCACTTTCGTAATGATGTCGCCTTTTAGCAGACCTGCTTTTTCAGCTGCTGTTTCTTTCTGCACTTCGTCTATAGCTGCCCCTTTTTCATGTTCGTTGGTTATTACGCCCAGAAAAGCACCGCCCTTCATATCAAATTTGAATTCCTTCATAAAATCCTGATTCCATTCAGGTCCTTCAAAACGATACATTTTAGGATACCCCTTTATTCCGGGAACCTTTGGCATACGCATAATAAATGCATCATCGCCATCAAAGCGTTCGATAATGATATCCTTATCCCCTTTTGTAACAGGCTTTCCATTCACCGTTACTTTATCCCCTTCAATAACGATGGTTGTTTTTTCAGTTTTATCACCTTTTTTGCGGATGATGATCTGCTCTTTCTTTTCGATTTTTTCTTTTTCCTTTTTATCCTGCGCCGATGCAGTAAAAGTAAGAACCTGGGTAGCAGCTACCAAGGTCAATGCGTACAGAGAAATTCGTTTCATACAATAGAGTTTTTTGATTGATAGAGCTAATGTACGAATTATTTCCTATTTACGAATTATTTCGCACATTTTAGAAATCTTTAACTTTTGGGAGCTCGCTTTATTGATGCAAGTATAAGCAAACCGAAAGTGCTGTAAATAAAATCGTCCCGTTTGTTAGCGGGACGATCTGTTTATAATAAACTCTTTACTTTTTCAATCACTTTTTGCAGATTGCCAACATCCGTTCCACCCGCAGTAGCAAGATTTTTTTGTCCCCCACCACCACCTTTAATTAAAGGAGCAACATGTTCTTTAATAATCTTACCTGCATCCAGGCCTTTTGCCGCAACAACTGTATCAGAAATTCCAATTGCTACAAATGCCTTTCCGTCAATATTGCTGCAGAGAACAGCCACATGATCGTTGAGATGATTTTTCAAATCGAAACATAATTTCTTCAATGCATCTGCACTGGGCACTTCAACAATGTCGGCAATGAAAGTTATGTTGTTGATGATTTCATCTTTCGTGAGCAGTTCATTACGTACAATTACCAGTTGCCTTGCTTCCAATGCTTCAATATGTTTTTTGAAAGAAGTATTTTCGGCCTGCAGATTTTCGATTGACTTACTGATATCTTTCGGGTTCTTCAATAAACCGCCAATAGAACTGATTTCTGCAAATGTATTATTGATCAGATTTTCTGCAGCCTCGCCACATACGGCCTCTATTCTTCTTACACCTGCAGCAACTGCAGACTCAGCTATTATTTTAAAGAAGCCCAGCTCACCTGTACTTCCAACATGGGTACCGCCGCATAACTCAATCGAATATTTTTCATCCATGATCACCACTCGTACCACATCACCATATTTTTCACCAAACAAAGCCATAGCTCCAAGAGCAACTGCTTCATCTTTTTTCATTTCTTTAATTATTACAGCAATATTTGCCCTGATCTTTTCATTAACAATTTTTTCAACAGCTGCAATTTCTTCATCTGTCATTTTTGCAAAATGGCTAAAGTCGAAACGCAGGTATTCATCATTGACCAAACTTCCTTTCTGCGCCACATGGGTACCGAGTACTTTACGTAAAGCCGCATGCATGAGATGTGTTACTGAATGATGTACAGTGATTTTTTTTCTTCGCTCTTTATCAACTTTTGCACTGGCAAGTGCAGAAATATTCACCGGTAGCTGATCAATAAAATGAATGATCAGATTATTTTCTTTTTTGGTATCTCTTACAATCACCTCTTCCCCATCGAAACTGAGCATACCTGTATCACCAACCTGTCCACCACTTTCGGCATAGAATGGTGTTTTATCTAACACGAGCTGACAGCCGGCTTTTCCTTTGCTGCTTACCTTACGGTACTTCACCACTTTACTGTCTGCTTCAGTTGTATCATAGCCAACAAACTGCACTGCATTATTTGGAAGAACTTCAACCCAATCTTCTGTATCAACTGTTGCGGCTGCACGGCTTCTTTGTTTCTGTTGCTGCATTTCTTTTTCAAAGCCAGCTTCATCAACTGCTAACTTATTTTCTGATGCAATCAATCTGGTTAAATCAATCGGGAAGCCAAACGTATCAAACAATTCAAAAGCAGCTTTGCCTTCAATGATTGCGCCTTTTGTATCAGCAATAATATCATCAATACGTTTCAACCCTTTTTCCAGTGTTCGTAAGAAAGCTTCTTCTTCTTCCTTCACTACTTTCTGCACAAAACTTTCCTGTGCTTTTAATTCTGGAAACACCTTTTCAAACTGTGTTGCCAATATAGGAACAAGCTGATGCAGTAATGGTTGTTTGTAATGGAGATAAGAATTATAATACCGGACAGCTCTTCTCAAAATTCTCCTGATCACATAACCTGCACCTGTATTTGATGGCAGCTGTCCATCTGCAATGGTAAAGCTGATAGCACGGATATGATCTGCCAGTACACGAAAAGCAATACTTTCTTTGTCATCAGCAGCTATGTATTTTTTTTCGACAATTTTTTCAACAGCTGCAATAGTACCGGTAAAAATATCAGAATCGTAATTGGAAGTTTTATTTTGAATTACACGAACCAAACGTTCAAAACCCATTCCTGTATCAACATGTTTTGCTGGCAAATCTCTTAATAGAGTTAGGTCTAAATGTTTTTGCTTTCTTCCCTCATCAAATACTTTCTTTTTTTCCGGATCAAGGGCTAATTCCTGATTGTCAATCTCCCACTGTTTCAATTCTTGTGCACCTCCAAACGCTGGATTCCAATACCGTTCAAACTGAATAAACACATTGTTCCATATTTCTATTACCTGCGGATGATCATTGTTCACCAGTGTTCTTCCATCAACCAATTTTCTTTCTTTATCGGTTCTGCAATCAACATGAATTTCAGTGCATGGTCCGCAGGGTCCGGTATCACCCATCTCCCAGAAATTATCTTTTTTATTCCCTAAGAGAATCCTCTCTTCTGATATCCACTTCTTCCATTCATTCCAAGCTTCCTCATCTTTGGGCAGGTTCTCTTTGGCATCACCTTCAAACACGGTTACGTACAAGCGATCTTTTGGAATTCCATATACATCAGCCAGCAGTTCCCAACTCCAGGCAATGGCTTCCTTTTTAAAATAATCACCAAAACTCCAGTTACCCAGCATTTCAAACATGGTATGATGATAGGTGTCAACACCCACTTCTTCCAGATCGTTATGCTTACCACTAACACGTAAACATTTTTGCGTATCGGCCACACGGGTATGTTCTGGTTTACGGTTACCCAGGAAATAATCTTTGAATTGATTCATCCCTGCATTGGTAAACAATAAGGTAGGGTCGTTTTTTACCACTATCGGTGCAGAAGCAACGACCTGGTGTTTTTTCGAGGCAAAAAAGTCTAAGTACTTCTTCCGTATTTCTACTGCTGTCATCATATTCAACCTGTATTTGGATTGATTTTTGAAGGGTGTTCCACCTATCTTTGTGAATACCCTGTAATGGGGGTCAAAGGTAAGCCAAACCTATGCACACCGGATTGTTCATATGAAGAAAATCAAGTATTTCTATAATACCAACACCCTCCGGTATGAAAAACTGGTGACTCCGCTGCGTGTAAAACTGCTGCGGATTTTCAGTTTCCTTGCGGCTGTGTCTGTTGCCGGTTTTCTGTTCATGCAGGTATCCTACCGTTACTTTCCTTCTGCCAACGAAAAAAAATTACTGAACGAGAATGACCGCTTAAAAGATAATTATTCAATTCTCAGTGAAGAGCTAACACGGATGAACCGTGAGTTGCATGAAATTGAGAAGAGAGATAACCAGGTATACCGTTCTATTTTTGAAGCCAGTCCCATTCCTGATAGTGCAAGAGCGAAGATGATAGAGAAACAGGCAGAGGAAAAACTCATTGCCAGCTTAACGGAAGATGAATTGAATACAACCATCATTTCACAGATCAATACATTACGCAACAGGTTATATGCGCAGACAACTTCTTTTTCTGCTATTGAAAGAATGGTGAAAAACAAAGAAGCCTTACTGAGTGCTACACCTGCTATTCAACCAGTGAGCAATAAAGATCTTTCCCGAATGGCCTCTGGTTTTGGTTACAGAATTGATCCAGTTTATAAAACAACCAAGATGCATGCAGGTCTTGATTTTGCTGCACCACAGGGAACACCGATTTATGCAACGGCTGATGGTGTAGTTCAAACATCAGGAAATACGGGCAACGGTTATGGCAATCATGTAGTGATTAATCATGGATACAACTATGAAACATTGTATGGACACATGGTTCGGGTGAAAGCAAGATCAGGACAAAAAGTACGCAGAGGTGAAGTGATTGGCTGGGTAGGAAGTACAGGAAAAAGTACTGGGCCTCATCTGCATTATGAAGTGCACAAAAACGGAAATGCCATTGATCCGATCTATTTCTTTTATAATGATCTTACACCCGAACAGTTTGACCGTATGTTGAAAATTGCTGCAACAGGTAATCAGAGTTTTGATTGATGAAGAAAAGCAGCCGGTAGTAGTGAGCCGGTAGTTATTAGTCAGTACATTCTTTCCTTGTATCCGCAAACAACTATTGGCTAAAGACTAACTACAGGCTATCGGCTAAAGCATTATTTTTGCTAAAACTTACAATTCTGGCAACACCATCTCAGATATCATTTGTGTTTGATGAACCAACCAAGCCTGCACCTGCCAAGCGTGGACGTAAGCCGTTGAACAGACCTCCCAAACCAAAACAGAAAAGAGGAAGAAAGAGTTTAAAAGAAATGGGTAACGAGGCCAATATGATGGAACTGCCAAGCGACGAAGTACTGAATCAGAAATTGTATTACAGTATTGGTGAAGTGGGCGAATTATTCAACTTAAATCCATCTTCACTCCGTTACTGGGAAACAGAATTTACCGTTATCAAACCAAGAAAGAATAAAAAAGGCGACCGTTTTTATACTGTGGCTGATGTAAAAAAACTGCACCTGATCTATTTCCTGCTCCGATTTAAAAAATACACCATTGAAGCAGCAAAAGATTACCTGAAGAAACATAAAGACGAAGCTGAAGTGAGGTTTGAGCTGGTACAGAGTTTGCAACAGATTAAATCATTTTTATTAAGTTTAAAAGCAGATTTATAAACAGATGAAATACTTAAGTACCCTTGTGATTGCATTTCTTGCAACACAACTATCCTTTGCACAGGTTCAATACGAAGTTTCAAAAGATCCAAAGAATGGATTAAAAACGGTGAAGGGAATTTTAAGCCGTGAGCAATTGCAGAATGATACAGCTTTTGCATGGATGAAGAATGATATCAGCTGGTATAAACCCAATGCAGCATGTGTAGCCAATCTTACCCCTGTTAAAGACAGCATTCAGTTAATCGTTTTTATTGGTACATGGTGCGAAGATTCACATATTGTATTACCACAGTTGCTGAAAATGCTCGACCTGGTAAAATTTGCAACTGATCATTTAACGATTATTGGTGTTGACAGAAGTAAACAAACGCTGGGCGCATTAAGCGCAGCCTTAGCTGTTACCAAAGCACCAACCATTCTGGTGATGAAGAACGGTAAAGAAATTGGCCGTGTGGAAGAATATGGAAAGTATGGAGTGTATGATCAGGAACTGGCTGAGGTTTTTGCGAAAGTGAAATAACAGTTATCTTAATTTCCCAACATAAAAAACCATGAAACACTGTTTAGCTATCCTTCTTCTTTTTATTTCTCTTACCTCATTTGCTCAAACCAAACAAAAACCTGTACAAATTAATGCTGGTGGATTTCTTGGCCCTGTTGTTACAGGATTTCATGAAAACAAATCAGGTGGTGGCGCATACTTACGTTTACTGTTTAAGGTAAAACCTAAGCATTTAATTGGAGGCGAACTTGAATACATTTCAATATGGGGAGATAAGAGAGTTTTCCAGGGCGGTTCTGCCGAAACATCAGGTATCAATTTTAATATTGGATATAAATATGAATACAACAACACTATTTATCTTTATAGCAGTGCCGGAGTTGCTTTGATGAGAATTCCCGGGCAAGATATAGTTGGTCCATTCCCAAATTTTCAATTTGGCCCAGGAGTAAACTTCGGGGGTAAGAAAAAAATATTTTCAACAGATTTCTTTGTCAATTATTATCCTACGGCTGGTTTGATGATTAACGCAAGAATCGGAATTAACCTGATTCGTTAAACCAATTCCTTTCCTGCCAGTTCAATTCCGAGTGTCTTCAGAATATTCAGCAATTCAAGATTAATGGTTTGTTTTATTTCCTGGAAACTGTTGAATTCAATAACAGCAGTGAAATAATCTACCTGCACTGTAATTGATTTCAAACCGATCTCTGTAACAAACACATTTCCCTGCTGAATGATTTCATTTTGCTCCAACAGTTTTCCTGCTTTCTCTGTTAACTGCAGCAGTTGATCAGCCTGTGTTTGTACACTCAGCTCCAGTCTTATTTCAGCTTTACGTTGAGTACGGAGTGAAAGGTTATCAAGAATACTGTCCACCATTTTTTTATTGGGAACGGTGATAAATGTTTTCTGATCGGTTCTGATTCTCGTACTTCTCAATCCAATCCGTTCCACATTACCGGTGATATTTTCTACTTTCACCAGGTCACCCATCGTAAAGGGTTTATCAAAGAAAATGATAAAAGAAGCAATCAGGTTTTCGAGGCTCTCTCTGGTAGCAAGAGCTACTGCTGCAGTTACAATACTCAGTCCTGTAATAAGATTGGAAATGTTGAAATTCAAAACAAATCTGGTGAACATCAGTATGCCAATGATCAGTACCACCACTTTAAAGAAATCACGAAAAAAAACAACCAGCTGGTTGTCGCTCTGATCAGCTGTTTGATTTGCTTTCGCTTCAAAAATTAAGGACAGGAAATCAATAAACCGTCGCAACAGGCGAATAAAGAAAATAACTAAAACAGCTTTCCCGATTGCTTCCACCAAATCTCTTGAGCCGATTTTATATAATTCAACATCCAGTACGGCAGGAAATTTCAACTTGTGCACCGAAAGAATAATTACAACAGTAACAACAAACCATTCCATTGGTATCAGCACCAATGAAATAAACTGTTCCTGGCTTACATGTTTTTTTGCCTTGGGAAAAAGGCGATACAGTAATCCACAGAGGAATCTTGAAACAATTCCTTTCAATAAAAACATTGCAAGAAGAATGATGGCGATCCACAAATAACTGCTGAGTGGATTATCAAAAACCATTCTGTTAAAAAATTCAGGCATAACGCAAAAATAATGGCTTAACGCTTTAGATGCGAATACTAAAATGTGAAATGTAGTATAGATCCGTTCTGCAGCACATATAAATGACCGGGGCGGATCACTGCTTTCTGCCGTTCGGTAATAACAGCAGGGAGCTGCAGCTTGTTTTCGGTTAATGTTCCGGTTGTATAGGCCAGCATCTGCTGGTTTTCAAGACCAATGACTGTTTTTCCAAAAACAGAAAGATCTGTAAGACCGAGGTAAGAAATCTTTGTTTTGAACGACCCATAGTAATCAAATACATAAACCCCTTTCGCAGGGTCATAGAGATAAACAAATCCATCCTGATCAAAAATCTGTGTGGGTGTTGGCACATCGTCAAAAACAGTTCTTAAATCAACTGTTTCAAACAATACCTTACCATCTTCTCCTATTTTTTTCAGTTTGTTATTTTGTTCATCATACAACCAGATATTGTTATCACTGCTTTGAGCAATAGCTTTTACCTGGAAAACATTCTGCTTCCGCAAATCAATTGTATTGATCATGTTTAAAAAACGATCAAGCACAACAACAGTAGAAAAATTTTTATAGTACAGTAATACTTTCAAAGGATTGGTTGCATCAATGGAATATAACTTTCCATAGCGGCGAACATCATTGAACAGACCAACTGAATCGCCCTGTGCATTCAATTTTTTCAGCTGGTTATTTTTCGACAGCAGGAAATAGTTACCAAGATTATCAACTGTAAAATCAATAAACTCACCATCAATGCTTTTTACCTGTGCAAATGCAGGTTGCTGTGCAAATGAGCCAAAAGCACTGATCAGAAATAATATGGAAAGTAAAATTTTCAATTTATATAATAGTTCAGTTCTAACTGTTCTCCATCAAACGATGCATAGCTGAAGTATCGTATCCAGTCGCCGAGATTAATATACCGGCTTTGATCAGTAAGACGAAAATCGATGGGCAGATGGCGATGGCCAAACACAAAAAAATCATAAAAATTTTTCTCCAGCACTTCTTTACTGTAAATAATCAGCCATTCATTGTCTTCACCAAGAAATTTTTCTTCAACAGCACCTGTTTGTGCACGGCTTCTTCTGCTTAAATAATTAGCCAATCCCATGCCCATATAAGGAGGAAGAATTCCAAACAGCCACTGACAAACCGGGTTCCGGAAAATTTTCTTCAGCATTTTATAACCTTGATCGCCGGGGCCAAGTCCATCACCATGACCAATTAAAAATTTCTTATTGTTGAAAGTAAATTCCTTCGGCTCATAATAAACAGGAATATTCAGCTCTTTCTGCAAATAATCTTTCATCCACATATCATGATTACCAACAAAAAAATGAATGGGAATTCCTGCATCAGTTATCTCTGCTAATTTACCCAGCAGACGTACATATCCTTTTGGAACAACCATCCTGTATTCGTACCAGAAATCGAACAGATCACCTACAATAAAAATAACAGCTGCTGAACTTTTTATTTCATCGAGAAACTGAACAATCTTTTTTTCACGGACAAGGCTCTGTTCATAATTGGGAGCACCCAAATGAAAATCGGAAAGGAAGTATATTTTTTTCCCGGGGTCGAGTTGCATCAAACAAATATAAAGAAGGTAGTAAAGCTGATCTATAAAATATTCTTTCGCCGGGCATACTCTAACACATCGCCACTTTCGATCAATGATTTTCCTTCTGTATCACCTTTATACCAATAGATCCATGAAGTGAATTCTGTTCCATCTGCCATTACTGTTGTTACAGCCCGCTGATACTGCTGTTCTTCTCCTTCTTCCGGGTATACACCTTCATAATCATCCAGCTGGCTGATGGCCCAGTTGAATTCTTCTTCTGAATTAGCTTTGTATAATTCGCCAATAATATATTTTTCTTCAGCAGTTGGAATACCAGCAGGATATTCACCAAGATCATACAACTTACCTTTTACTTTTCCGTTGGCAACCAATTGAAAGTAAGGGCTCATAAACTGAAAAGCAGGGCTTGGGAAACCGCTTCTTAAACTTCCGTAAACAAAGAGATATAGGTTTGCATCGTTCATGTCTTAAAGATACAATGCAGAAGATGGAGAAAAAAATATCCTTTACTTAATTTCAGGACGCTGATTCAACGAGGAATACAAACACTTCCTTTGGGCCATGCACACCTACTACCAATGTTTTTTCAATATCGGCTGTGCGGCTTGGACCCGTTGCAAAGGAAATAAACGAGGGAAGTTGTCCATTATATTTTTCACGAAGAAGTTGCAGTGCATCTTTGAGATCGTATACCAGTTGATTGCTGTAAGCAATACAAACATGGATGGGCGCATACACACTTGTTGTACGTCCGCTTTCATTGGCTGAACTCAACACCATGGTTCCGGTGCGGCTCACCAATAATTCGCAGGTGGTAAAGCTTACATCACAATCAGAAAGCTGATCATAAAATGAAACAGGAAACTGATTCTTCTGTAAAACCTTCTTTAATTTTTCTTCCCTGCAAACGATCTTGTTCCAGTTATTTGCAGCGGAGAGTTGAAGTAACTGCTCAGCCATATCTTTTTCATCGGCACAGAAAACAAATTTACCCTGCAGCTTGGTAAACTCCTGTGCAAACTGAACAGCCATATCATCAACGGGAGGTTGAAATACACTGCTGTTGCCTTCACTTTGGGGAAAAGGAACAGGCACCGGATTACTCAGTGCCTGTCTTATTTTCTTAAGAATATTTTCCTTTGCGGGAGAAACACTCATGATCTATTAATTATGTTGTAGGATTTAATTCACGGCCTTCTTTGTCAACATTTGCGGCATGTGTTGCCGGCACATTATCCTCATCCAGCAACTTCTTATGTTCAAACGGACGCTTACCGATCAATGCTTCCACATCGCTCTGGAACAACACTTCTTTTTCAAGTAATTCCTTCGCCAGCTTTTCTACATCACCTCTTTTTTCAGTAAGTAATGCTTTTGTTCTGATGTATGCTTCGTCAATGAGTTTGCGTACTTCATTATCAATCATCTCAGCCGTTTTTTCACTATAAGGTTTAGTGAAAGTCTGTTCCTGTGAAGGATCGTAGTAACTGATATTTCCCAGCTTATCATTCATTCCGTAAACGGTGATCATGGAATAAGCAATCTTGGTAATCTGTTGCAGATCATTACTTGCACCAGTAGAAATTTTACCAAAGAAAATATCTTCACTGGCTCTTCCACCCAAAGTCATACAGATCTGATCATTCAACTGCTCAATATTATAGAGATACTGTTCCTTCGGTGTGTACTGAGCATAACCAAGTGCCGCAGTTCCTCTTGGAACGATGGTTACTTTCAGTAATGGATACGCATGTTCCAGATACCAGCCACAAATAGCATGACCAGCTTCATGATAAGCAATGATCTCTTTTTCTTCGGGGCTGATGAGTTTATTCTTTTTCTCCAATCCGCCAATTACACGGTCAATGGCATCCTGGAAATCAGTCATATCAACTGCTGGTTTTCCTTTTCTTGCTGCAATCAATGCTGCTTCATTACAAACATTGGCAATATCAGCACCTGCAAATCCAGGAGTCTGTTCAGCCAGTTTATGAATATCGAGTGTTTCAGAAATTTTAATTGGTTTCAGATGCACTTTGAAAATCTGTTCACGACCCTTTACATCAGGACGGTCAATAGATATCTGGCGATCGAAACGACCGGGACGTAACAAGGCAGGATCCAATACATCCGGACGGTTGGTTGCAGCAAGAATGATGATACCGGTATCGCCACCAAAACCATCCATTTCCACCAGCAACTGGTTCAATGTATTTTCACGTTCATCGTTGCTTACAATTGCATTTCTTCCACGGGCACGGCCAATGGCATCAATTTCATCAATGAAAATGATACAGGGAGCTTTCTCTCTTGCCTGTTTGAATAAATCTCTTACACGGCTTGCACCCACACCTACAAACATTTCTACGAAATCAGATCCGCTGATGCTGAAGAAAGGAACCTGTGCTTCACCAGCCATTGCTTTTGCCAGCAATGTTTTACCTGTACCCGGAGGGCCGATTAACAACGCACCTTTTGGAATTTTTCCACCGAGTGCTGTATATTTTTTGGGTTGCTTCAGGAAATCTACAATTTCCATTACTTCCACTTTTGCTTCATCTAAACCTGCCACATCCTGAAAGGTTACGTTCACCCTTGTTCCTTTTTCAAACAACTGGGCCTTTGATTTGCCAATGTTGAAGATCCCTCCACCACCGCCGGGGCCTGCACCACCGCCGCTGTTCATTTTACGCATCAATAAAACCCATAAGCCTATCAATACAAGAATGGGAAGTAATAAGCTGATCAACGGGCTCAACCAG
>JBEBHT010000236.1:0-6604 GCA_040081135.1 Lacibacter sp.
AGCATTACCTGGATTCTGATTGGCGATTGGGCTGTTTATACATTTGCAAGTAATGATTATAACATGCTTGAAAAATTACAGTCGATGAAAGGACTGTTGTTTGTGGGAATTTCAGCAACTGTTTTATATCTCCTAAGCAATAAGTTTTATACCGATCTGAAATTAAGCACTCAGAAAAATGAAATGATGGAGCAGAGCTTTGCAGCATTGAATGAAGCTGCACGAAGTGGCATCATTGATCTGAACCTCATTACACAAACGGCAACCATCAATGAAAAGATGAAGTTCTTTCTGCCCTCATCCACTGCTTTAGTTGATAATTTTATTAACCGTTACTACGATCGTATTCATCCAAACGATAAAGAAAGGGTATTACAGGAGTATACAGAAGTTATCAATTCCAACAATGATATCTGGAAAACTGAATACAGTATTCTTGCAGGCGATAACAACTATTATGATGTTGTAAACAGCATTTATATTGTACATGATAAAGAAACTGGCCAGGCCACTCAGTTAATTGGAGAAATTCAGGATATCAGCAAATTAAAAAATCTGCAGGCCGATTATTATGATCAGCAGTTGAAACATAAACAACGCCTTGCTTCATCCATCATTAAAGCACAGGAAAATGAACGTAACCGCTGGGCAGAGGAATTACATGATAATGTATCGCAACTCCTTTCAGTGTCCAATCTATACCTTTCAAGTATTCAGTTGAAACAGGAAGAAAATATTTCCCTGCTGCTCAAAGCAAAAGAAATGGTAACAGAAGCTCAACAGGAAATCCGTTTGCTTTCATCCAGCATTAAGCCACCTGTTTTTTCTTTTACAACATTAAACCAGGCACTTGATAAATTGATTGCTGATATTATCCGTGTTAAAAAAATCGGCTTTCACCTCAATTCAACTGATTTGGATGAAAGTGAACTGGATGATCAGCATAAACTTCTTGTTTACCGTATTGTTCAGGAACAGTTGAATAATATTATCAAATACGCCGATGCAGGTCATATTGATATTACAATTTCAACCAGGAACGACAATGTACATATCCGCATTTCAGATGATGGAAAAGGATTTGATACAAAGCAGATCCAAACCGGTCTTGGCCTGAGAAATATTCAAACCCGTTTACAGTTGTATAAAGGCCATATGAAAATTGAATCTTCACCCGGAAAAGGCTGCCAGCTTTCTGTTTCCTTTTCAGCAGGGCTTACTTTAGCCTGATTGGCTTACAATTATACCCCTGCTCCCCCCATTCAGTAATTCATCTTAAAAGCAGTTGCAGTGAACCCTTATACAGCAAAAACACTGTATTAAAAGGGAGTTCTCCTATTTTTTATAACCGGAACTTGTCGGACCTTGCACTCACTCCCTGATAGCCAAAACAAGTTTTCGACCCTGGTGTGAAATTTAAAATCCGTAGCTTATGAGTAAAAAATTTTACCCATTTTTTTTATTGTTTCTTTTATTCGCTGCAGGAGCTTCCGCTCAGCTTTGTAACAACTTTACTGCATCAGCAGTAACGCTTGAATCGAGATGCGCAGCAACAGGTAAGATTATTATCACTGCCGCCAATGGGTCGGGCACGTATAACTATTCCGTAACAGGTCCTGTTTCTACTCCATATACATCAAATGATACCATTGACGGATTGCCTGCCGGTGTGTACCAGGTTTTTGTAAAAGATGTAATTGACGGATGTTTTTATACTATCCCAAGTGTAATAGTTGGAGGATCTTATCATGATCCACGATTTGATCTGTTAAGAACCAATGTTACCTGTATCAATGGCACCGACGGAACAATAACAGTTGACAATGTGCAATTCGGCCGTCCGCCTTTTTCCTATACGATTGTAGCACCATCTACTTATGGAATTGGTACAACCAACTCTACCGGTGTGTTTACCGATTTAGTTGCCGGCTCCTATTTTATTCAGCAGAGAGATTCATGCGGTGGTATTCAAACAAGGAATATCAGCGTTCTTAATTATGATTGGTTTATTGATCAGTCTTCTGTTACAAAGTTTGATTGCGACAGTGCCGACATTTTTATTAAGCTGAAAGACATTTTCGGCAATGTAAATACATCAGGCAACACGTTTGATGGATTTACATATGGAGCCATTACACCAGCTGGCGATACGATTTCGTTTAACACCAACAATTTCCAGATACTGCTCGGAAATTTCAGAACTCTGAAACTGTTTGCAAAAGATAAATGTGGTAATATTAAAACAGTAAACTGGAGCGACAATAAGAAACCAACACTCGCTTCTGCTGTTACTCAATTCAACAAAGAGTGTACTTTTTTCTCTGTAAAAGTTACCGGACAACAAAACCTTACTGATCCAAATTACTGTCTATACGACAGCCTTGATAACTTAATCACCTGCAACACAAGTGGACAGTTTGATAGCCTGGCTTACGGTTCATACTGTATTAAAATGACGGATGTTTGTTTTGATACTGTGATTACCCGTTGTTTTACAGCTGTAAAACCAATTCCAAATGTTGCAGCCAATGTAACTGTTACAAACGGAGACGATTGTCAGCATTTTAATATATCAGTAAGCGGACAAACAAATTTGTTCAATCCACAGTTTTGTTTGTACGACAGTGTGAATGTGTTGATAGGGTGTAATAGCACCGGTGATTTTGATAATTTACCCATTGGTCATTACTGCATGCAGATAACAGGATCAATCTGTAACGATACAACAATTCAACGCTGCTTCACCATTGCTCCTGTTGAACTGGGCCCCGGTGTTAATGTAGGATTTTCAAACTACAGCTGCGGCTCATTTACAGGAACACTTACCGGCGGAACCGGTCTTGGCAATGCTCATTATTGTTTGTACGATAACCTCAATGTATTGATTGGCTGTAATTACACTGGTGTATTCGACAGTCTTGCATTCGGCTCTTACTGTATGACCATTGAGACATCAGTTCTTACCGGTGCATGTGCCGATACGCTCTTTACCAGATGCTTTACAGTAACAAAACCTACCCCTTCTGTTAGCAATGTAGTTACTGATAAAACATGCAACTTATTCAAAGCAACCATACCCGGTACGCAGAACATGCTCAATCCAAACTTCTGTTTGTATCAAAACAATGTACTTATCAATTGCAATACAACAGGAGTTTTTGACAGTCTTGCTTTTGGCAACTACTGTATAAGAGTAACTGATTCCTGTGCAGATACAACCATTGAAAAATGTTTTGAAGTACTTGCCGATGTAATTGATATTTCAGTAAAAGCAAAAGCTTCCTGCAGTCTTGATGAAACAAAAATTACAGTTAACGTTGAAACAGGCACAGGACCTTTCGAGATAAAAGTCTTTGACCCTTCAGGAAATTTAATAAAAACTATCAATACCAATAATACTCAGATTGTGATTGACAGCTTATCAAATCTTCCAACCGGCGACAGGTACACAATTACAGTAAGTGATGGCTGCGGCAATCTTGCAACAACAACAATTGCACCGGTAGTATCTTACTTTACAAAAAGCTCCCTCATTACAAGAAACTGCCCGGGGGGATCGTTTACTCAGGGATCATCTGATATTCAGCTGACATTGAATTCAAATCTTGCTAAAGTATACCCTAAGATCATAAAAAAGAATGGGGTGACTGTAAATACGTCCTATTCATTCTCCAATTCTTCACAAACTGTCTTTACGTTTAAAGATCTGGAACCGGGAACTTATATTATCAGGAGCCGTGTTAATAATTCCTGTAACCTGACTTTGTATGATACAATTACAGTAACAGCATATCAATATCCATCACTGCAGAACTCAACACTTTACCGTTGTGATGATAACAGTTTCAATATTTCAGCAGTTACAACCGGTGGAATTACTCCCGCCATGTATGAAATCATCGGAAGCATTCCAAACACACCTTCCATTATAGCGCCGCCTCAAAGCAGCCCAATTTTCAATATCAACAATGGAACAGCCTATACACTGGTGCGATTAAGAGTGCTGGATGCATGTGGCAATGCCTCTATTAATGATATCAGTACTGTGCCTCTTGTAAACGTTCTCATCAATGTTGAGGGAGGATGTATTTTCGACACAGCAAATCTGAAAGTAGATCCTGTACCAGGTGCTACTTACAGCTGGTACAAAAAAACATCAGCAGTCGACAGTATACTTGTAGGCAATGCTTCTAATTATTATATTCCTTACATCACGCTTGCAGACACAGCCATGTATGTTTGTAAAGTTGAACTGCAGAGCGGCTGTATAACCAGGTTAGCGTATTACAGGATAACCGGTTACTGTGACCAGGTTTTAGATGACAGCAATATTAAATTGCAGGGAAGAAAATCGGGTACTGATGTATTGATCAGCTGGAAAGTAAACAGCGAATCAGATCTGAAAGAATATGTTCTTGAACGGAAACGCAGCGATGAAAATCAGTTCACAGCCATCTACCAGGAAAAAGTAAAAGGCAGTAACGGACTTTACTCATTTACAGATACTAAACCGGGGCTTATTAAAACTTATTACCGTATCCGTGTGGTAAAACAAAATGGTAATACTGTTTATACAAATTACATTACCATCAGAAATGATTTGGCTGAAAATGGTTTCAACACATATCCTAATCCTGTAAAAGAAGTGCTTACTGTTGAGCTAAACAATACAAGCCTGAAAGAAATTGTATGGAAATTATCCGATATCAACGGAAGGCTGATCCAGGAAAAGAGAATGTCTGTACTTCCGCAACAGAATTTCCAGCTGCTGCGTCCAACGGCTGTTAAGCCGGGAATGTATTTACTCAGCATCACAGATTTGCAAAGCAATACAACTACAATTAAAAAGATCATGTTTCAATAACCAAGAGTGAGGCCCCCGATCCTTTCAAGATCGGGGCTTCTTTTATTCCTTAGGTTGTTTATTTATGATTCTTCAACGCCACCCATGTCCATGCAGCTCCTAAAAGATCAATTGCGCCAAATAAAATAATCATTGGCGACACATAATCCAGCAATGCAAAAGAAAAAAATGCAAGGAAGACAAACCCTCTTGTTGGAATAGTATGTTTAAAAAATGCGTGAATATTCCCTGCCCCTGCACGATGGTAATAATAGCCGATTGCAAAAGCAAGAACACCAACAACCCTGATCCAGACTTCATTCGTTTCAGGTAGTTTGAGAGTGGTTAATAAAAAATTGGGTACAGCAATTAATGTTATCCCTGTTACATACAGGTAGAACCCGAAATAGTAAACAGATTTGGCCGCAGCTGTCATGATGGTTGGTTTTGGTGAGTGATACAATGTTTCCAGATCAAGATATTGATTAAAAACCGTTGCTGCAAGGCGTTTCAGGGTCAAAACCCGCTGTCGGGCGAAACTTGTTTACCTTCGCCGCTATGCAACAGAATACAGAATGGCTGGATGAAGTGTTAGCCAACGTTAAAATCAAGGCCCTCAACGACATGCAGCTGGCCTCAATGGAAGTTCATTCCGCAAAAAAAGACATTATTTTATTATCAGCTACGGGCTCAGGAAAAACCCTGGCTTTTTTGATACCGCTTGTTTCTATGTTACAGGCCGACCCATCAAAAACAAAAGCCATCATCATTGTTCCGTCCCGTGAACTGGCCATGCAGATTGAACATGTGTTTAAAAGCATGGGTCTGAACCTGAAAGTTTCCTGCTGCTATGGTGGTCATAAAAGAGAGATTGAAGAAAATAATTTAAAACAGGCTCCTGCACTGCTGATTGGTACACCCGGCCGTTTGGCCGATCATATCCGCAGAGGAAATATTTCAACTGCTACAATTGAAACATTGGTGCTGGATGAATTTGATAAATCACTGGAACTCGGTTTCCAGGAAGAAATGTCATTCATCATTGGTTCATTACCTGCTATCAATAAAAGAGTACTCACTTCTGCAACAGAAATGGAAGAGATTCCTGATTTTGTTGGATTGAACGAACCGGCAAAGCTTGATTTTTTAACCGGCACCGAAGATGCGGATACAGGCTTGGCGATTAAAACATTATTAAGTCCTGATAAAGACAAGCTGGATTCTTTATTTCGCTTGATCTGTATGCTGGGCAACCGGTCTACAATTGTTTTCTGCAATCACCGTGAATCAGTTGAACGTACAAGCGCCTTACTAAAAGAAAAAGATATTCTGAATGTTTTCTATCATGGCGCCATGGAACAGCAGGAACGTGATGCTGCGTTGTGTAAATTCAGAAATGGAACCTCCAATGTTTTGGTAACAACTGATCTTGCAGCAAGAGGTTTGGATATTGCACATATCCGTTACATCATTCATTATCATTTGCCGCATACGGAAGATATGTTTACACACCGTAATGGCAGAACAGCCAGGATGGATGCAAGCGGAACAGCTATTTTAATACTGGGACCGGATGAAAAAATGCCTGCTTATATTCCCAAAGATGCTGAGCAGATTGAATTACCTGAAACAGCCATCATACCTGAGAAACCAAAATGGAGTACGCTGTTTATTGCTGCAGGCAAAAAAGATAAAGTAAATAAGATTGATATTGTTGGTTTTCTTTCTCAAAAGGGAGATCTCAAAAAAGAAGATATCTGT
>JBEBHT010000568.1:0-1360 GCA_040081135.1 Lacibacter sp.
CACATGCATCCAGTAATTCAGGTGTGGGTGGATTGTGTGAACACCGATACGCATTCACACCAAACTCTTTTAATTTTTTTATTCTGTAATCTTGCAAAGCATCAGGTAAAGCGACACCAACCCCTGCATGATCCTGGTGATTATTCGTACCATGAATTTTTACAGGTTTCCCATTCAGGAAAAAGCCTTTTGCTGCATCGAAAGAGATAGTGCGAATTCCAAATGTTGTTTCATATTGATCAATGATCTGCCCGTTTTCTATAACATCTGTACTCAGTTTGTATAAGTAAGGAGTTTCAAGCGACCATAATACCGGGTTTGAAACAGGGATGCTTACTGAAATATCTTTCTTTTGATAAGAAGAAAAACTGATTTGCTTACTGCTTGTATTTGCAACCGGTTTTCCGTCTGCATTGATAATTGTCTGAACAAGATCAACTGTTTTGTTTTTCAGTGATTCATTGATCAACGTTACCTGCGCCGAAACATCAGCTGCATTATTCTTAACGGTTGCAGTAACAAAACTTCCATCTGTTGCCACATGTAAAGGTGAAGTTTTATTGAGCCATACATGCCGATAAATTCCTGCACCTTCATAAAACCATCCTTCTTCCATTGTTGCATCTACTCTTACAGCGATCACATTTTCACCACCATAATTCAGGTACTCAGAAATATTGTATTCAAATCCTGTATAGCCGCTTGGTTCTGTTCCTAAATAAAAACCATTCACCCATACAATAGAATTTCGGAACACGCCATCAAATGCAATGCTGATATGTTTGCCTTTATCTGTTACCGGAATTTGAAATGTTTTACGGTACCATCCAATACTTGCAGCAGGGAAATTTCTTCCAATTGCTTTAAAACCATGACTTGCATTTGTGTTGCTGCTGAACGGTTGCTCCACTGCCCAATCGTGCGGCACATTTAATCTGCGCCAGGAACGATCATCAAAATTTGCAGATGCTGCACCATCACCATAGCTGGCTTTGGTGAGATAAGAAAAATAGCCTGTGCCGTTGTTAAAATCTTTTTTCGTATCAAATGGATGACCAAAAGCAAATCGCCAGTCAAAATCCATCAGCAGATGCTCCCTTGGTGAAAGCATTTCACTTTTACTTTGAGAATAAGAGTAGCCTGCGCTCATTATAAGCAATACTGCAAACATTACTGATTTCCTCTTCCTTTCCATTAAGTACTTATACACTTTCATTAATTCAATTCTAATTCTTTTACTTACAAATGCATCATTTAATTACTCCACTGTTACTTACAAATGCAATATACTTACTATCCGGGCTCCAGCTCGGTGTATTGATTGTTCCCTGTCCGCCATACAGATACGCAATTACTTTTG
>JBEBHT010000237.1:0-6562 GCA_040081135.1 Lacibacter sp.
GACATAATAGCGCAAGTATCTCAAAAGCGAAATAATAGTAAGTCTGGCGCTATTTGTGGCGGCTTAACGAATATATTTTCATCTTCATATCTTTACTCAGCGACATACCGGGCTTAGGTAACACGGAATATCGCCACATCGCCAAGCCCCGGACGTCATGGGCCATTTATTCGAACATTCTAATTGTTGAAGTATAAAAATTTATGAATCAAGAATTAACTCTAAAAATTGTTTTAGAAAACCCACCAAGTGGCGTTGACTACGGATTGCAAAAAGGAAGTGCGAATAAATACCAGGCAATTCAAATACAAAGATCCAGTGGTAAAAACTTAGAGTTTGAATTCGTAATTACTGTCAAGCTTACTAATGATGGGCTCCCAAACTTTCTTGGTGAATTTGTTCAAGGCCCTCCTGCTCAGCGTTTCATTTACATAGACATTGGTACATATGCGGGGCAAAAAGACACGGGCTGGAGTCGAAGATTAAAAATTCCTTTAACCGAAATAAGCTTGAATACGATCAAAGAACTTTCAACTGATAATAATAAGATTTTAGAAGCAAGGGTTCCTGGTACTGGTAAAGACAATGGACCAAATTGTGCTTAATACCAAAGCCTATCAGGGTTATTTATTCTTTGCTCATGCTGGCGCCCCCCGCCAACGTGCATTAAGATGAATTAATTAGTTGACGGGATCAGCAACTAAACCGACTGGCACAGGTCTCCCCGCTCGTTACAGGCAACCCCAACAACTGACCTCATCCTGTTATTTTTTCTTCCAGACAACTTTAGCTGTTATTGAGCCGCCATTCGTAGTATTGGTAACAATATAACTTAACGTATTGTCTTCAAGTGTAAATGAACGGACTTGGACTGTACCTTCCCAGTTCGGATAGAATGCAGTTTGCACATTAAATGTAATTGTACGCTTCATTAAATCCACTGTGTAACTGCCAAAGTGAGAGTTATTGCCTTGTACCAATGCAGCATTCTCATCGTTAGTAGCTTTGTTTTTATCATTGGCAGCTACTTTTGGACGAACTGACTTCAGTATTTGAATTGCGTAATCGCCTTCATTGGTAAAAACAAGCAAACCCACAGGGCTTTCACCATAAGGCAGCGTTTTGCTGCCATCAGCATTGGTGTTTTCAACAGCTATCAATGACCATGTGCCTGCGAATTGTTTTCTTACTTTTTTAGACGGCCTGTTATCCTGAGCATGCAGTGAAACAAGTAACAGTAGAAAAATGGAAATCATTAAATATTTCATAACCTTAATTTTTAATAGCTTTTAATTAATGTGTCAATAAATGTCTGTTGCAGTAGCTAACTCCACTGGCGCAGGTCTCCCGACCTGATGCCAATACGTTACTTCATTCAGCAAACCCAGCGTCACCTATCCCCACTTTTCTATTCACTCTATATTTACTTCGTTACAGTTCCAAACAGATCGCCTTTGTTCCAAGTTGGCCGTTCTGTTGTTTGTGCAATGGAATAACTGATAAGAAAATTCAGTTGCACATAAGTTTTGGCTGCAGTAAAATTAAAGATGCCATCTAACCCATCTGCACTCTGGTGGTAATATTTCGCACGCCATTGTTTTACAAATGCAACCATATCAAAACCCGGAATAGCTGTTTTGTTACCGTATTTAATATGCAATGCAGGAATTCCATTCATGACAAAGCTGTACTGATCGCTGCGTACAAAACGGTTTTCAGCTGGTTCAGGGTCTTTCTCCACATCCAGCCCAAGATAGTCTGCAGCAAATTGTACATTGTTCATGATGCTTGAATGTTCTGCACCCAATGGAACTACTGCCAGTAACGGCGCAATCACCGTTGGCATATCTGTATTTACATCTGCAACAATGGATGACTTTGGTACAGTTGGGTTGGCGGCAAAATAAGAAGAGCCGATCAATCCCATTTCTTCACCGGTTACCATTACAATCAATACAGAACGTCTTGGTTTTGCTCCGGAAGTTTTATAAATACGTGCAATCTCCAGCAGGGAAGCAACACCCGATGCATTATCATGTGCACCATTATAAATTGAATCGCCGTTAACAACCCTGCCAATACCCAGATGATCCAAATGAGCAGAATGCACCACGTATTCATTCTTCAATATTTTATCAGAGCCGGGAATTAAACCGACTACATTATAACTTTCAAAATCAGTATGCGTAGTAGTATAAGATGCAGCAATTGTATAAGGCAGATCAAAAGAAGAGTTCTTTCCTTTTTTTATATCAGCTAATACCTGCTCTGCATTTTTACCTGAATTCATCAATAAACGGTTGAGTAAAGACCTTGTGCCACTCAATACAATATTCAGGTTGCCAACAAAACCACGGCCGTATGCAACAGATTTATCAGGATTCAATGCCACAGTCGATTGAAGAACTGGATTTGGATTGGAAGGAGGCCTTGTTGCTGTATTAATCATGATGACACCTGCTGCGCCTTTTGTAAAAGCAGTGGTTGCCTTGTTTCCGGCATTGGAGAAATGTGCAGTAAGTGTAGATAGTAAACCATCGGGTGCGCCGCTTACAAGCACCACAATTTTTCCTTTTACATCAACACCTGTATAATCAGAATATACACCGGGAATCTCAACACCATAACCTGCAAAAACCAATGATCCGTTTGCAGAAGCAGACGTCTGCATGGGGTGCGGTACAACTGTATAATCAACCGCAAAGTCTAATGAATCAATATTACCCTGTTTATCTTTTACTACTGCAACAGCCGATTTGTTATTGACTACTGACTTACGCAAAATCAGCTTTTGTGTATAGCCTCCATTATCTCCACCGGGTGCCACACCCATTTTTGTATACTGATCAACCACATAGTCAACTGCCAGTTGGTAACCTTCGGTACCGGGCAGTCGGCCTTTTAATTTATCATCGGCCAGGTAAGCAATATGCGAACGGATCGTATTCGTATCGATCCTGTTCATGGCCTGTTGAATATTCTTTGAAATTTTTACCTGTTGCGCAGAGGAGTGGAATGCTGCCAAAACCAGCAGCAGAAGTACATATTGTTTCATGCAGACAAGATAATGAAATTTTATGTTGGGTCGTTTCACACTTGCAGAAGATTTGTGGCGTTGTTGGCAGCAACCCTGTTTCCAACTGACAAAAAGAAAGTTTCTAATTATGGAAACAAACCTTACCTTTGCTAAAACGGTTTTTAATTGCAATACTTTCATGCAAGATTTTTAGAAGAGGCAAATAAATTTATTGCCGGGCTTGACATTAAAGCGGCAAGAAAAGTAATCTATAACATTGATTTGGCTGAACAAAGTAACGATCCAAGGCTTTTCAAAAAACTTCAACATGATATTTGGGAGTTTAGAACAAACTTTGGTGGACAACAAATCAGGTTGCTTGCATTTTGGGACAAAGAAAAGGAATCCGAAACATTGGTATTTGCAACACATGGCTTTATAAAAAAGGTGGACAAAGTTCCTAAGAACGAAATTGAAAGAGCAGTTACTATCAGAACAAAATATTTTGAAAGCAAACACAAAAAATAACATTATGGCAAAGACAGCAATGAAATCATATTCACTTGCCGAAATGAAAGACAAATATGTCGGCAAAAAAGGCACAGTAATCAGGGAGCAATACGAATATGAACTTCGGATGGACGTTTTAGGTCAAATGATAAAGACTGCAAGACAAGAACGCAACCTGACACAAGAACAGTTAGGAGAACTTGTAGGCGTACAAAAAGCACAAATATCTAAACTTGAGAGCAGCGCTAACAGTGCAACAATTGACACAATTCTCAAAGTCTTTAAAGCTCTAAAGGCTGACATACATTTTAACGTGACTCTTGAAAAAAAGCATTTACAATTAGTGTAACAATAAAGGCAATTAAGTCTGGCGAAAGTGTTCCGAAGGATCACTTGATGCCGTTTGATCCTGCCCCGATTGAATCGGGGAATTTGAAAAAAAAGTTATTTTCCCGGCTGAGTCAGATAAATACAATTGCTGCAAATAAACTTATTGATAAATATTTTAAAAGCATATAAAATAGGACACATTAAAGAACTCCACTGGCAGGCCTCCCGACCAACAACTGTTCGGAAGATAAAACATGCCGCTCCTACGGAGCTTTGATGATGATTATTCTTCATTTCTACTCATATTCCGCCTCTAACGAGGCTATAAACTCATAAAGAATAGCTCCAGTGGAGCGACAAGTTAGTAGAAGGGTGTGAAAAATGATTAGCAGAATTCCGTAGGAGTGATATGTAAATAAACAGCACAACGTTCCGAACAGTTGTGGTCTCCCGACCTTATGGCAACACGCTACTTAATTCAGCAAATCCAGAGCTCCCTTTTCATTTTCCACACTTCACCATTCAACCATTATGTTATACATTTAACTGTCAGCAGTAATTGTAAAATATCAATCCGCTCTTAAAAGTTTCCAAACTTTGAAGAGTTATGCAAATGGTCTTTGACTAATTTTGATAAAGAAAGGTTGGGAGACCTTTCGCATATACCTGCAAAGTAAGGGAGACTTTGCAGAGCGGGTAAAACGACAGTCTACAAATAACCAATAGACAAAGTAATATGACAGAAGAACAATTAATAAAACAGTTTCAACAAATTGAAGACAACTTCAATGCAGCTGTAATTTCTAACAGCGTTGACGAAATCAAAAAATGTATAACAAGTGACTGGGTTTTGGTGGACAGTCAAGGAGGAATAATTCCCCAGGAAGGATTTTTTAGTGTTCTTGAACAAGGTTTACTTTCTCATTCGACTATGACAAAGGAAATTTTAAGAGTTAAAGTGTATGGTGACATTGCTTTGGTAACAGGACGGGGACAAAATACCGGCACCTGGCAAGGACAACCATTAGAAGCGGACGAATGGATTACGGACGTTTATAAAAAAGAAACCGACAAGTGGCTTTGTGTTTTGACACATTTGACACCGGTAAAAAAACAGGTTGACTAATGGTATTACTATACACATTCCGAAATTTGGCACATAGTGGCGCAAGTATATCAAAAGTTAAATAATAGGAAGCCTGGCGTAGGTCTCCTGACCTGATGCCAATGCTAACTTCATTCAGCCATATAAAATCCCGATCTTCATTCTACTTTAAAATAGCAAACAAATGAGAGCAGCCATCAACACAAAATACGGTCGACCTGAAGTGGTAACAGTACAGGAAGTGGACAATCCTGTTCCAAAAGACAATGAAGTGTTGATAAAAGTTCATGCAACAACAGTCAACCGTACCGACTGCGGATTCAGAAGTGCAGAGTATTTTATTATCCGTTTTTTCAGCGGCTTATTCAATCCAAAGAACAAAACACTGGGCAATGAATTTGCCGGTGAAATTGAAGCTGTGGGTAAAGAGGTTACTTCTTTTCATGTTGGAGATAAAGTATTTGGTTATGATGAAAAGCAATTCGGTGCACATGCAGAATATATGACGATGGGTGAACATGAACCCATTGCAACCATGCCGACCAATTTCACGTATGAAGAAGCTGCACCACTCAGCGAAGGCGGGCATTATGCCTTATGTGATATCAGGGCAGCAAATGTAAAAGCCGGACAAAATGTGCTGGTGTATGGTGCAACAGGGGCCATTGGTTCGGCAGCAGTACAACTTATCAAACAGATGGGAGCAAGAGTTACGGCTGTGTGCAGTACAAAACATGTTGAACTGGTAAAATCATTAGGTGCAGATGAAGTGATTGATTACACCCAACAGGATTTTACAAAAACAAACCAGCTGTTTGATTTTATATTTGATTCTGTTGGCAAAACTTCCTTTGCAGTTTGTAAAAAATTACTCAAACCAAAAGGAATTTATATTTCTACTGAGCTTGGAAAAAATTGGGCCAATGTTTTCTTAGCATTATCAACACCAATATTTGGAGGCAGAAAAGTATTGTTCCCTTTACCAACTATCAATA
The DNA here is from genome assembly GCA_040081135.1 of Lacibacter sp. Lineage (GTDB taxonomy): Bacteria > Bacteroidota > Bacteroidia > Chitinophagales > Chitinophagaceae > Lacibacter. The sequence continues at coordinate 5,957 of JBEBHT010000237.1, forward strand.
AAGAAGATGTTCTTTTCCTGAAAGAACTGGCCGAAACAGGAAAATACAAACCAGTCATCGACCGGAAATATTCACTGGAACAAATTGTTGAGGCGTACAAATATGTTGAAACAGGACAGAAGACAGGAAATGTAATCATCAGTATTGCTGATTGAGAAGTATAGAAACAATTACGCATCTGCATCAGTTATTAAACCTGACACAGATGCGTAACCTGATAATGTTCTGTTATCACTTCTCTTCCTAAAACCTGTACCCAATAGAAAGACCGTAGCCTGTGTTGCGGTAGGCAGTTTTGTTATCAGATATTCCTTCAATTTCCGGGTTGAGCTTTACAAGTCCTAACTGTGCATTCAACTGTACACTGAAATTGTTACTGAGTTCATATCCAAACAGCAGATTTGCACCGGCATCCATACGACGCATATAAGGATCACTAAGTGCTTCAGCAACTGTAATGGTATTTTTAAATTTGATCGTTTGTTTTGAATCATCCGGTTCTGTAACCTTACCATTGATGGCAAACCCAACATACGGACCTACACCTAACAGTAAATGACCTGTACCAAGTAATGGCTTAAACAAAAAAGTGATGGGCACTTCCAC
>JBEBHT010000238.1:0-6537 GCA_040081135.1 Lacibacter sp.
AATACAAAAAGTATAATACTAAGTGATTGATTTTTAATGGCGATATTTTTTTGAGAGCTGCATCTTATAACATAAATTTAAGTGTTGTGCGTCATGTATAAAATCTCACTGTATTCAACAACCTTTATAATTGCACCATAATGAGACATTCTAATAAATTTTGTATTACTATTATTTCAGTAGGCTTAGCGATATCGACTATAGCCCAGCAAAAACAATATTCAACAATTAATCCAAAAGTGGATTCGTTCATCTATTTGCAGATGACACAAAAAAATATCGCCGGGTTATCTCTGGCTGTTATGCATGAGGGAAATATCATCCACTCGAAAGGATATGGGTATGCCAACCTGGAACACAAAAACCCTGCAACTGCCAATACAGTTTATCTTATGGCATCCGTCACCAAAACATTTGTTGCTGTAGCAACAATGATGCTGGTAGAAGAAGGTAAGATTTTATTAAATGATACTATAGGCAAATATGTTCCGGACCTGCCGCAACATTGGAATGTTGTAACTATCCAGCAACTCTTGAGTCATACTTCTGGAATAAAAGGAAATATTGATTGGCCACCCCCGTGTAAAGGAGAATTAAAATATGACAATTTTAATTACACCCGAGCTGATAGAATTAAAGAGACAGCCTGCTTACCCCTACGTTTTACCCCGGGTGAGAAATGGGAGTACAGCGGAACTGGATATTATGTATTAGGCATGCTCATCGAAGCCGTTTCGGGAAAAACGTTTGAACAATTTTTAAAGGAAAACATTTTCGACCCATTGCAGATGAACAACACGAGAATGATGGATTACAAGTCCATCATTCAAAACCGGGCTGCTGGTTATCAAAAAGAGAATAATCATTTTATAAATAAATTTTTGCCTCAAGATCCCATTGTTGAATTTTCTGACGGGGGACTTGTATCAACAGTGACTGACATGTCGAAATGGGACGAGGCCTTATATTCTGATAAACTTTTAAAAAAAGAAACGCTTCAGTTAATGTTCACCCCGGTTAAGATCAAAGACGGATTTGCACAGTGGGGTTTGGGATTTGCAACAACCCCATTTCAGGGACACAGGCGGGTTGGTCATTTGGGAAGAATACCGGGATTTGAGAGTGCCTTTACCCGTTTTATTGACGATAAAATCAGTGTAGTGATTTTCATAAATACAGAAATGAATGAAGGGCAAATGGATATGGCTAATCGCATAGCATCTTTTTATTTTTGATTCCTATTGAGTATAAAACGACCAACAATTTTTGAGATACCGTTACACGAACGCACAACATTTGGTTTTGTGCAAGTGTGGCTTGACAAACAAACATCGGCATTTTGCAAATCCAAGCTGTGGTTTGGGCTGGACAAACAATTTTGAGCTTTAGTTCTTAACTTCAACATCATATTTTCAATCAGCAGCGGCTGTGGGCGGACGGAATACTAATGCCACACCTGCACAAAGCCCTGCCCGTTGGGCGAAATGTTAAATAGATATTCTAATTCTAAAATGAGAAAGACTTTAGCATATTTATTATTTTCAATTTTCTTTATTTCTTGTAGTAATCCATCTAATAAAAAAATAGAGACTACCTATAGCGATAATGTCACAGCAGTAGAAAGTGATGACTTAAATATGAACGTAGCAATAGTAAAGGCGAAAGGCTCATTCAGAGATTTTGACACAGCGTTCAAAAATGGCCATTTCGACACAAGTGAATTTTCTATAAAAGTGAGGTTTGATGTTGATGCAGGAGGGGAACACATTTGGACTAACTCAATTAGATTTGAAAATGGCCACTATTATGGAACTGTTAATGAAGATGCAGAGGCAACAGACAAAGTTAAACAGGGTGATCGTGTAAGAATTACTACGGATAATTTAAGTGACTGGATGTACAATGACAACGGGGTTCTCCGAGGCGGATATACTATTAAGGTACTAAGAAATAAAATGACGCCTGGCGAAAGGGCTTCTTTTGATTCTTCCTTTTATCTTAGAATCATAGATTAAAACACTTCCCTCTCTGGCGCAGGTCTCTGAACTGTTGCCAACGAGTCACTAAAGTAAAAACATCATACAGTTGTAAAACAAGTAACAGAAATGCACAGGCGGGGAGACTTGCGCCAGTTAAAGCCATCACAGCTTTATTTATTCTTCCCACATTCTGCATTTCCAACTCAACACATTTTCGTAATTTGAACCATGTGTTATTACAACGGTTGCCGGGTATCCCGTGCAGATTATATCAGGCTGATGGCTATTGAAAAGGAGATCAGGAATCTGCTGCTGCTGCGCAAAGTGCAGAGTGGTTTCGATTATGGTAACTGGCCAGTTATTAAACCCATCAATGGAGGCAAAGATTTCGAACTCACTGAAATGCACTGGGAGTATATTCCTTATTTTATTAAAAATGCACATGAATTAAAAGAGTCACGTAAAATGTTTACCTGGCTCAATGCAAAAGCAGAAAACTTATTTGTTAACGACAAAGGACGGATGAGCATGTATAAAGAGGGAGCAACAAAAGGTAGATGTCTTGCTTTGTCATCGGGCTTTTATGAATGGAGGCATATTCCGAAAATAGGCAAGAAGGGATTGCCACTAAAACAAACAGAAAAAATTCCCTATTACATCACATTAAAAAATGAACCAGAGTACTTTTTCATGGCGGCTGTTTCAAGAGAATGGGAAAATATTGATATGCAGCAAAGTGCTGAAACATTTGCCATCGTTACAACCGAAGCAAATGAATTGATGCAGAAAGTTCATAACAGCAAAAAAAGAATGCCGGTGATTCTTCCGGAAGAGCTGGCCTTTGAATGGATACAACCGGGCTTAACAGAACAACGCATTAAGGAACTGGCAGCTTATCAAATCAAAGCTGAGGATATGATTGCATGGCCTGTTGCCAAAAACTTTCTTGATACGGAAGAAGACCCTGCCACAGAATTTATGTACGATCAGTTACCTGCACTATGAATATCTCTGTATCCTTTCATATTGAAATCAGCACCCGTAAGCGTGGACGCTTCCGCATGGAGGTGGAACATTTTTACAGCAGTGATCAGGTAGAACGGTTTAAGATTCATGGAAAAAACAGGTTCATCATTATGGAAAAAAGATTGGCCGTTAAGCGTCAGCCCTGGAAAATTACCGAAGGTCAATTCAATACCTCCGATATAGAAGAAGCTGCCATGGCCATTAAAGACATGCAGGATTCAATTGATGAATATCTCAAAAAAAGAAATGGGGCATCGGGTGGGTATGCTTCTTACAGGAATAATTAAACGGTTTTCACTTTTGCTCATGTTGGCGTCCCCGCCAACGTGCAATAACAGGCTAGATATGTTAGTTGAAGGGGGCGCCAATAACAGCAAAATTTTCAGGCTCACCTATTTCTCTTTTGCAATTACTTTGATCTTCGTATTTTCAGATAAGTTTTAAGAACACGATTGTTTTCCAATAAAAATCAACAACAATGATAGAACCTAAAAAAGAAACGCAGGCAAACAACAGTCGCAGAGAGTTTATAAAACAAACAGCTACGGCTCTTGCAGGGTTTATCATTGTACCCCGTTATGTGTTGGGTGGCAATCGTCCGGATGGTTCCAAATACATCGCTCCCAGCGATATGATAACGCTTGGCTTTATTGGTTGTGGAAAACAAGGGCGCATACTCAGCAATAGTTTTTTATCAACAAACGAAATTCGAATACTGGCATTGAGTGAAGTGTATAACGACAAAACGGAACTGATGCTGCGTACAATAAAAAACAACCAGGAAAAGTACAGGCAACCCATCAACGGGCAGGAAATTTCAGTGTATACAGATTTCAAAGAATTGCTTTCCCGGAAAGATATTGATGCGGTTGTAATTGCAACACCTGATCATTGGCATGCTGCCATGGCTGTGAGAGCCGCTGAAGCCGGGAAAGATATCTATTGCGAAAAACCATTGTCGCTTACTGTAAAGGAAGGAAGAGCAATGGTAAACGCCACCCGCAAACACAATCGTGTTTTTCAAACAGGAAGTATGCAACGTTCGTGGCCCGAATTCAGGCAGGCTGTTGAATTGATCCGCAATGGTTATATCGGTGACGTAAAAAGTATTAAAGTAAATATTGGCGCTCCACCTGTTGCCTATAATTTACCGGAAGAAGTTACACCTGCCGGTTTAGACTGGAAAAAATGGCTTGGCCCAAATGAATTTAAACCATTTAATGCCGAACTGGCCCCGCCCATTACAAAAGATGTTTATCCTAACTGGAGGAACTATAAAGAATTTGGTGGCGGCATGGTTACCGACTGGGGGGCACATATGTTTGATATTGCTCAATGGGCGTTGGATATGGACAAAAGCGGTCCTGTAGAAGTGATTGCGCCCGATGCTGATCACCCGTTCCTGACGTATAAGTATAAAAACAATGTAGTGATGACCCATGAAAAATGGGAATGGAATAATGCCGTATTATTCAATGGTACGGAAGGTGAACTACGCATTGGACGTGGTAAGCTTGAAACAACACCTGCATCAATCAAGAGTCAACCGATTGGCGACAAACAAAAGCAGGTGTACAAAAGTGAAAATCATTACAAAGATTTTTTAAATGCCATTCGCACACGGGTGAAACCGATATGTGATGTTGAAACCGGACATCGTACTGCTACAGTTGGAAATATTGGCAATATTGCCTACCAGCTAAAACGGCCATTAAAATGGAATCCTAAAAAAGAAAAATTTAGAAACGATGCAGAAGCCAATGCCTTATTGGGGAGACCAATGTTAAATGAGTGGGGAATAAAACTATAAGCGAACAATATTTGATAACACCGTTCTTCTCCGCTTTGCTCATGTTGGCATCCTCACCAACCTGCAATAACAGGCTAAATATGTTAGTTGGCCGGGACGCCAACAACAGCAACATTGATTCATTATACCATAAATAAAAAGATGAAGCAAATGCTTCATCTTTTTATATCAAATAATATTTAAAATTTTATGTACCTCTTTTATTAATACCGTTGTACAATAGTAAAGATAAAACGCTTAGGTTCGCTGGTAAGGCCGGCGGCATCTCTTCTTTTCTTTAATGCATCAGAACTCCAGTAAGCTTTTGTTTTGGCTTCGTCAGTAAGAGCTGTAACTACCGATACTTTATGATTATCATCTGCATCATGGCCATACTGCCTGTCAACTGCACCATTATCCATTCTTTCCTGTCTGCCGCCTTCAAATGCTGTTTTCCAGGCATCAAAATCCTTTACAGTAAAAGTGGATATCACCCTTGGTATGCGACCCACACTCACCGTATCCTGCCATAAAATAGTTGCAAAGGAAATTTCAGGTGCGCCAACAACGCCTCCTTTCTGCATAGCCGTTTTTAAGCCGGGGTCTTTAGTAAATGCTTTTGCCTTTGCCAGATCATCTACTTTCAGTGCCACCATTACCATCATGGAATCGTCCATTCCTCTGCCAATTACATAACTGTGTAACCCGTTAGCCAAGCGGGCGGAATCATGTGAATCATAAGCGGCTTTCCATGATGCAAAATCTTTCACTTTGTGTCTGATCGTTGCCATCAGTTGAGGAGTGGTTACAATGGTATTTACTTTTTCAGGAGCTGCAACGGTAGTATCACCGGTTGCTTCTTTCGTTTCGGTTTTTTCCCCTTCGTTATTACAGGAAATAAACAATAAAGGCATGGCCATGCATAACAGCAGGACAGAAAATTTAGTCAAGCGTTTCATTTTTGTTTGTTTGTTTTTTGGTGATAAATGAACAGGGCGGGAACTTGTGTTCATTGGGTTGAAGTATTTAAATGTAGTTATATTTAGCGTCAAAAGGTATTTTCACAACGGTTTATTTTGCCCTTGCTGGTATGTAATAAAAAGAAGCATGCTGTAGCGTGGTGTTATCACCAACGACATAAATTTAAAGATTTACACCTCGCTAAATTATTTATCCGCAAAAGTATGTGGAGGAAATGTTGAGGAAGCATAGGGTGGGGTGAGGAGTGGAGGAATTTGGAAGTGGGAATTTGGGATTAGGAGAGAAGAGATTAGGAAGAGGGGATTGGTGAGGGGTGAAAATAAAAATGTGTGCAAACGTTTCTAAGCAGATAAATAAAAAGTGGATTGTCCTAACGACAATATGAAATGTTGAACGCTAAATATCTAATAACCAAGGCCTACTTTTTTCAGTAGTGTCATATAATAGCATAAATTTACGTGTTGTATGCCAGTTAATCCAACACCCTACTAACAACTAGTTTCTGAAAAATTATTTCTATGACATTTGACGAAATTATCGCAACAACAAAAAACGGTGTAACAGAGGACGGGTTTATCCTTGAAAAAGAATTTGACTTTTGGCGACCTTTCGCTTACAATAAGATTAAATGGAAATCGACGACAACTGCAATACCAATATTATGCAGTTTTGTACACGATGAGAAAGAAGTTATAATTAATCAAATTTTATCTCAAAATGTACTCTTACCTAACAAAAACATTTCTTTGCCGACTCAAGAGC
>JBEBHT010000239.1:0-6488 GCA_040081135.1 Lacibacter sp.
AACAAGTTGAATCCTTATCTTTGCGCCCCGCTTTCGTAATAAAACTACAGGGGTAAACCAATAAGCCGGGGTAGCTCAGCTGGTTAGAGCATCGGATTCATAACCCGAAGGTCGGCAGTTCAAGTCTGCTCTCCGGTACTAAGCTCAGGTCCTTATAATCAGGGACTTGGGCTTTTTTCGTTTTATAATGTCTGTTTGAACAATGATTACAATTAACACTTTTACTCTAAAAAAAGTAAATACTGAAAAGAAAGCCAACGAATAAACTGTAAGCATGAAACAGAGAAGATTATTTTAAAGAGGAACTGATTACAGATTAATCCTGATCTGAGAAAAAAAGAATTACTTTTTATCTCAAGCATAGAAAAGTTTTCTAATGAAAGGGTTACTTTGTTTTGACGATAAACACATACTGTTTCAAAACTGCTGCAGTAAGCTGCAATATTTTTCTGCTATCAATTTCAAATCCTTTTCTGCAATGTCAATTATCGGTTTCAACGTATAAATTTTCAAGTATTTCTTCTGTTTGTTCAGGCAGCATTTTGTTTTCATGCCCTGTCTTAATGCTATCAGGTGAAGTTGTTTGAGGAAATAATTCTTTGTTGAGTGCAATTATATCTGGAAGGAACGCTGTTTCTTCCATTGAGAGTGCTACCCCCTGAAATAGCTATGCAACGAACTATTTTTGTTAGCTTTACAATGATTTTTTCAGGTCACAGGAGAGATTTTTTTTAAAAGAAATGAATTGGGATGTGTAAAAAAGATAGTATGCGTTATTGTTTTTTGATGTTGTTGATGTTACTGTCAAATTTTAGTTTCGCCCAAAAGCATTTTAATTTTTCTGTACTTAATTCCAATGTAGGCCTTTCACACAACCAGGTCAATACAATACTAAAAGGCAGCGATGGTTTTTTATGGTTCGGCACTATGTCGGGCCTGAATCGTTACGATGGGTATTCCTGCCGGGTATTCCGTAAAAATTACAGTGACAGTTCTTCTCTGCCGGATAACAGTATCCAGTCACTTTATGAACTCCCTGACGGAAAGATGTGGGTATTGACAATGGGAGGTACCTGTATTTATAATTCACATACAGAAAAATTTGATGCTGATTATTTTAGTTATTTGCTCTCACTCGGTTTGCCTTCCAATCCAATCAGCAATATTGTAAAAGGAAATAAGGGGAGATACTGGTTTATTTACGACAACCTTGATCTGTACATGTATTCCGGTAAGGATCAAAAAGCAAGATCTCTCAGAGAGACACTCAAACTCAATAGTTTGGGGAGAATTACTTCTCTCAGAGAAACGAATGACGGGAAATTATGGATCGTGTATGAGAATGGATTTTTGCAGCATTATGATATAAATTCAAACAGGATCATTTTCTCCAGTACTGCTTTACAAAACCTGAACAAAAGCAACTATCCTTTTAATCTTTTTATAGACAATGAAGGGGATGTATGGCTGTGGACTCTTAACAATGGAGTTGTTCTTTTTCAACCGAAGGATAATTCAGTCAGGCAGTTTAATGAAAATTCATTTCCTACAAAATTGAATACGAACCTGGTAAGTCAAATCGTTCAGGACAATAATGGGTTGATCTGGGTAGCTACTGACCATGGCGGTGTAAACCTGATCAACAAAAAAGACAACTTCAGCACCAGTTATCTATTAAATGATCCCAAAGATTTACGAAGTCTCAGTCAGAACAGTATTACTGCAATGTATAAAGATGATAATGGAATTATCTGGCTGGGAACATATAAGCAGGGAGTTAACTATTTGAACAGTAACACAGTTCTGTTTCCACTTTATCATCACCAGGAATCCAATAGAAACAGTCTTCCGTACGATGATGTTAACCGGTTTATTGAAGATAAGTCTGGTAATATCTGGATTGGTACAAATGGCGGAGGTTTGATTTTTTTTGACAGGAAACAGAATACATTTAAGCAATACCTCCACGACCCAAATAATAAAAACAGCCTCAGCAATAATGTAATTGTAAGTTTGTTGATAGATCATGCGGGCATACTCTGGATAGGAACTTATTTCGGCGGTCTCAACAGTTTTGATGGAACAAAATTTACACATTACAGGCATAGTGATCAAGATTCTTCGAGTCTGGCAAATGATAATGTGTGGGAAATATTTGAAGATCGGGAACAAAACTTATGGATTGGTACTTTAGGAAGCGGTTTGGACCGTCTTGACAGAAAGACAAATGGATTTAAACATTATCAAAACAACGGAAAACTGAATGATCCGTTACCTGCCAATTTTGTTTCTTCCATTCTTCAGGATAAGAAAGGGAACCTATGGATTGGCACGTCAGGAGGGATCGCCGTTTTTGAAAAAAATAAAACCACTTCCGTCTTTTATCAGGACAACAATGAAAAAAACAGTTTAAGCAACAATAATGTTATCTGTATTTCAGAAGATAGTAAGGGAAGAATTTGGGTAGGTACCAGGGAAGGTTTGCATTTATTTAAAGAGCAAACAAAGGACTTTCAAACATTTACCACAGCAGATGGGCTGCCCGATAATATGATTTTGAATATTCTTGAAGACAGCCACCAGACGCTTTGGCTTTCCACGCCTAATGGATTATGCAATGCCATTCCAAAAGAAGATAAAGGAAGACTTGTTTTTTCTATTATTAGTTATGATGAGAACAATAATCTGCAGAATCGTGAATTCAATGACAATGCAGCTCTTAAAACTCGGGCAGATGAATTGATCTTTGGAGGCCCTTCCGGTTTTAATATTATCAACCCTGACAAAATTGTAAAAACTGTTTTTCATCCTAAGATTGTTCTCACCGGTTTACAAATATTAAATAAAAGAGTAGAACCCGGAGAGTTGATCAATAATCGTGTTTTGCTGCAACAATCTTTATCAGAGCTTCAGAGTATTGATCTGAAGTATAAAGAAAATGTTTTTTCCATTGAGTTTGCTTCCCTTGATTTTGATCACAGCAACCAGGACAAATATGCATACATGCTGGTGGGGTTTAATTCAGACTGGTTGTATGCAGATGGTAATTTGAGAAGAGCCACTTATACAAATCTTGACCCCGGCCATTATACGTTTAAAGTAAAGGTTTTAAACAGGGACGGCGTATGGAGTGAGGAAAAGACTTTACTGATCAATGTAAAGCCGCCATTCTGGCGATCAACAGTTGCTTATATTATTTATGTATTGCTCCTTGCAGGATTGTTTTGGCTTGCATGGCGCATTACGTTGGACAGAGTCCACATGCGTTATGAAGTAGAGCATCAACGCAAGGAAGCAGAAAGAGCGCATACCATGGAACAGTTAAAAACAAAGTTTTTTACGAATGTAAGTCATGAGTTCCGCACGCCATTAAGCCTCATTATTGCTCCATTAGATAAGATGATTAAGCATAGTGGTGATGAAGAGCAGAAAAAGCAATTAAATCTTGTTCAACGTAATGCCAAACGTTTGCTGAGCCTGGTAAATCAATTACTCGATTTCAGGAAAATGGAAGTACAGGAAATGCATTTACATCCTGCAATAGGAGACATTATCGGTTTTAGTAAGGATATCAGCAACTCATTTACTGATATAGCCGAGAAAAAGAATATCCGGTTTTCATTCTCTTCCAATATTGATGACCTCGAAATTTATTTTGATAAGGATAAAATTGAAAAGATTTTATTCAACCTGCTTTCCAACGCTTTTAAATACACACATGACAATGGAATGGTGAGCATCAACCTGGCGTATAATCCACCTGCTAATGATGAAATTGATGGAACACTGGCCATCGAAATAAAAGATACGGGCATTGGAATTCCGGCTGGTATGCAGGAAAAAATATTTGAACGGTTTTTTCAAACTGATGTTCCTCAAAGTATGGTAAACCAGGGTACCGGTATAGGACTGGCTATTACCAAAGAGTTTGTAAGGCTGCATAAGGGCATCATAACTGTAAAAAGTGAACCGGAACAGGGAACCTGTTTTACTGTTTTGATTCCGGCAAAAAAGATTTATGACGCTCCGGCCCACTCTGCAACTATCCCGGTTTCTGTTGAAGATGAGGCGCAAATGATACCTGATGAAACCCAAAAGAGAAATAAGAAGAAAACAATCCTTGTAGTAGAAGACAATGAAGATATCCGCTTTTATTTAAAAGACAACCTCAAGGGGCAGTACAGGGTTGAAGAAGCGGCAAATGGAAAAGAAGGCTGGGAAAAGATAAAACAGCTAAACCCCGACCTTGTGGTAAGCGACATCATGATGCCTTTAATGGACGGAGTTGAACTGGCAAAGAAAATTAAAACCGAAACTCTTACTGCACATATCCCCGTCATCCTGCTTACAGCGATGGGAAGCGAAGAAAAACAATTAGAAGGTTTGCAGGCTGGTGTAAATGATTATATCACTAAGCCTTTTACGTTTGAAATCCTGGCTTCACGTATCAGGAATTTGCTGGCACAGCAGGAATTACTGCAGAAGAGATTCCATAAGCAAATCGAGGTGAATCCGGGAGAGGTAACTATAACGCCTGTTGATGAAAAGTTCCTGAAACAGGCTTTGGAAGTTGTTGAAAAAAATATGGATAACGCTGAGTTTTCTGTAGAGGATTTCAGCCGGGATATGTTTATGAACCGTGTTACATTGTACAGAAAGATTCTTTCAATTACAGGCAAAACGCCGATTGAGTTTATCCGTTCAATCCGTTTAAAAAGGTCTGCACAGCTGCTGGAAAAAAGCGGACTGTCAATTGCCGAAATCGCATATCAGGTGGGATTTAATAATCCGAAAAACTTTACGAAAGCTTTTAAAGAAGAATTCAGAATACCACCTTCACAATATCTTGCCAGCAAAAAAGAAAAGGATGTTTAAACCTGGATTGTATTTCATAATACTTAAGCTAGCATCATCAGCATCCTTCCCTTGTTGGTCATAAATTAAGGAAAGCCATACTTGGATCTCAATCAGTTTTTACAAAAGCCGATCGTTACTTAAATCCAGTGTCAACAGAATTGTAACCTCATTTTACTGTATGGCTGTGACAAAATAACATTTAGATTAAGATTGTTTTGCCCAACATATGTTGTCTTTTTTTAAAGAGAAATTCAGGCTTTATTGTTTTACTTAAAATCAGAAAAGAGATCCCGAAAACAGGCTTGTTTGAGATGAAACAGAGGGAAATCAACCGTTTGCAACAATTCAGGTAGTAGTCTGCAACATATGAGTGCCCTGTTTTGATAATCATCGTAATAATTTTACAGTATTCATTCAAGAGAAAGATTGCTGTATATGAAAATACGATTATTGCTACTGAACTTGCTTTGTGTCTTCTGTGTTAATGTCTTATTGGCAGGGGTTCCATCGTATATTGAAACAAAGGATGGAGTGATCGTTTACACGGATTCTGCTTTTACCGGTACTTCCAATGCTGTAAAACTTGAAGTAATTTCAGATAATATAATAAGAGTAATTGTATCGCCGGTAACAGAATTTACAATCACTCAAAGCCTGGTTACAGTTTACACAAAAAAATCTGATCTTTCATGGGATGTAATACCCTCCAAAGATTTTCTTACTTTAAAGACAAAGAACATTACCGCAATTGTCAATCTGAAAACAGGCGTCGTTTCATTTCAGGACAAAGCCGGCAAAAAAATATTGACTGAAAAACCAATTGGCGGACGCAGCTTTCAATCCGCCGTATTTGATGGAAAGCGTTACTATAATCTTACACAAACTTTCCAAACTACTTCTGATGAGGGCTGGTACGGCCTAGGGCAACACCAGGATGGTATCATGAACTACAGAGGTCAGCAGATTTCCTTCTTTCAAAACAATACGGAAGTAGCCATTCCATTTTTGATTTCCAGTAAGAACTATGGAATACTGTGGGACAATTATTCCCTTACAAAAGCAGGAGATGTAAGGCAACTTCATCAGCTTTCTTCACTGCAGCTTTTTTCAAAAAAGAATGAGCCGGGTTGGCTTACTGCTTTCTATGCCAACGATAAACGCAATCCGCAGAACCTTATTACTGAAAGAGCAGAGACACGTATTAATATGGAATTTCTGGGCGAATCAAAGATTCAGCTTCCCGAAGAGTTTAATGCTGCTACAGGTGTAGTTACCTGGGAAGGCAGCCTTGCAAGTCATCTTTCAGGTCTTCATCAATTCAGATTCATTTTCGGCGGCTCATTGAAAGTTTGGCTTGATGGAAAACTTGTGCTGGATCATTGGCGCAAAGCCTGGAATCCTGCACCGGCAATTATTCCGGCCAATATGAAGAGTGGTGAAAAAGTTCCTGTTCGCATTGAATGGATACCTGAAGGTGGTGAATCTTATCTGTCGTTAAAATGGCAGGAACCACTTTCAAAGGATCAGCAAAATACATTCAGCTTCAGTTCAGAAGCAGGGCAGCAAATAGATTACTATTTCATTTATGGTAATAACATGGATGAAGTGATTTCAGGATACAGGACTCTCAC
>JBEBHT010000240.1:0-6476 GCA_040081135.1 Lacibacter sp.
AACCAAAAGTTTACTCAGCGGATGATTACTTTGAGCAGCAAGTGCTGAAATATCTGCTTTGTCTTTCCCGTTCAGAAAATTGCCTGCGAAAACAACATCTTGGTCAGTGGTGGTTGTTAATGTTCCGGTTTTATCAAATACAATATGATCAGCATTGGCTATTTCTTCAATTACCTGTGCGTTACGCAGGTATAATTTGTTCCTGGCCAGTATGCGCAGCACATTGCCATTGGTGAAATTATTTGAAAGCAGTAATGCACATGGGCATGCAACAATAAGAATGGTTGTAACTACATTCCATGCTTTGGTTCCATCATAAAAGCTCCAGTATACAGCACCTGCCAATGCAATTGTAAATACAATCCATGTAAAATACCGGCTGAGGATGTTTACAAACGATTTTTCATCTTCCTTTGGTTTTTCATCTTTGTTCCAGAGTTTGGTGAGGTAGCTCTGAGCCACTTCTTTCATGGTAAGTATTTCAATATTGCCACCTGTTTGTTTACCGCCTGCATAAACCAACTCGCCCATTTCTTTTAATACAGGAAGCGATTCACCTGTTACAAAACTGTAATCAATCAATGCTTTTCCTCTTGTAAGCAAACCATCAACAGGTATCAGTTCTTCATGATGAATGAGAATGGTATCGCCGGTTTTAAGATCAGGTAAAGCAGTTGGAATTTCTTTTCCTTCTTTCATGATTGTAACTGCAATGGGGAAATAAGAAGTGTAATCCCGTTCAAATGATAATTGCTGATAAGTTTTTTCCTGCAGTATCCGTCCAACAAGCATAAAGAAAACAATACCGCTCATTGAATCGAAATAACCACTGCCGGTGTTGCTGAATATTTCATACACACTGCGGCCAAAGGTCATGATGATTGCTAATGCAATGGGTGCATCAATATTTAGATATTTATGACGCAGGCTTCCCCATGCGCTCTGGTAAAACGGAATAGAACTGTAAACTAAAACAGGGATTGACAAAACAAGATTGAAGTACCTGAACATATTCTGCAGACCCTTATCTGCATCTTCAAGCCCAAGGTATTCAGGAAAACTCATGAGCATAATATTGGCGAAGCAGAACCCTGCAACACCTAACTGGTAAATAAGACTGCGTTGAATGCGTGGTTTTGCTTCCTGTAAATTCTGCAGACTGATATAAGGCTCGTAACCGATCCCTGTTAACAGTTCTGCTACTGTACGCAGCTTTGTTGATTGATGATTAAAGACAATATCAACTTCTTTACGGGTGAAATTAACCCTTGAAGAAATGATGTCTTTATTCAGTCGGTGTAAATTTTCGAGTAACCATAAACAGGAACTGCAATGAATTTGCGGCAGGTAAAATGTAATGTGAGTCTGCTCGCTGTTTTTGAATGAAATGAGCTGCTGCTGAATTTTTTCATCTTCGAGAAAAGAAAATTTATCCTTGCGTACTTCAATCCGCTGACTCAGGCCGGGGTTTTCGTTAAGATTATAATATTCGCATAACTCACTCTGGTTAAGAATCTGGTATACAGTTTTGCAACCCTGGCAGCAAAAATTTTTGTCATCAATTTTTATCTGCTCAGTAATGCAATCGTCACCGCAGTGATAGCATTGAGTAGCCTGTTTGGTTGTTATGCTCATATTGACTGCAAATTAATTTCGGCCACGCTGGAATTTTCTGACCGCAGTCATATCAAAAACTGACCATCGTCAAAAAAAAAGCCCCGCCACAAATCGTTTGAGGCAGGGCCAAGGGCACAATCCCTCCATTGGAGAGATTATTTCACAGCGATGTGTTTGCTCGCTGCCAGCTTTTTCACTTCTTCTTTTTTAGGAAGCATAAGTTTCAATAACCCGTCTTCATACTTTGCCTCGATTTTTTCTTTGTTCACCTCTTCTGGCAGAGTAAAACTGCGACTGAAAGATGAGTAGCTGTACTCCTTACGGTTGTACTTTTCATCTTTTTCTTCTTTGCTTTCTTCCTTTTCGCTGCTGATGGTTAGCATATTGCCCTCCACATCAATATTGAAATCATCCTTTTTCATACCGGGAACGGCTAAAGAAACCTTATAGTCATTTTTGTCTTCAACAATATTTACTGCGGGTACAGTCATTATGCGTCCCATGAGGGAACCTCCGTTATCAAACCATTCATTCCATGGTTTAAAGAAATCATCAAATACAGTTGGTAACATGCCAACTTTTGTTACTGCTTTTGTTGACATACACACCTCCTTGTTTTAAATGTTTGAAGAACTTTGTTTGCTCTTTGAAGATACTTTACGAAACTGTTTTTTTCAAGGATTGCAGTCAGTGGGGGGTATGAGAATTATCAGTAAAAAAACTGCAGCCCATTATTTTTTATTCATCCATTCATTTACTTTTTCTTCAGCCTTTTCAACGGCTATTTTTGTAAGTGTTGCTGCAATATGTGATAAGCCGGCAGCTAATGTATTTTCACCATTCTGTTCCGTATTGTCAAGCAGTTTAGCAATCACTTCACCGGCCATATATTTTGGCTTCAGGCTTTCCTTTACATCACGCCAATCGTAACGGATCGCTTTTTCCATTTCGGCCTGCCGTTGCAGCAGGCGTTTTTTTTCAGCATTGAGCTGTTTCATTGATCTAATTTTCTTCGTCATCATCTTCTTCGTTAAAAAGTTGCTGCAATATTGCATTCATAATCGGGATGCGAAGAATTCTCTCTCTCATACTCCATACAATCAGACCAAGAAATAAATAGATTCCTGCCACAATCAGAAAACCCCAATAGAACTCACCGGTAAGTTTGGAAAAAACAAAAGCCAGGGCAATACTTGCAAAAACGATAAATAATAAAAACACAAATGCAGCAATTAAAGCAGCAAAAATATTTGCTGTGAGCTTTGAGCTTTTTTCAGCTGCACTCAATTTAACGGAGTCTATCCGGATGTTTACATATTCTTTGATATGTTCAGCAAGTTCCTCTGCTTTGGCAAATGTTTTTTCCATACCGGGTTTAAGTTTGGTTATACCAGTTCTTCAGCCTTTTCTTTTAAGGAATCTGCTTTGTCTTTAATGTTTACACGTAAACCGTTAAACTTTTCTTTAACTGTGTCGGGAATTTTTTTAACGCCGTCAACAATTTTTTTACGGGTGTCGGTTCCTTTGTCGGGAGCAAACAGTACACCCAATACTCCGCCAATTACAGCACCTGCAGCAACTGCAATTGCAATTTTTCCTGCGTTGTTCATAAAAAAGTATTTAAAAGGGTGAAAAAAATGAATGAACCTAAGTTAATCATAAAACTCAGGAATTACAATGATCTGCCTCAAGTAAAACGGTGATGCGGGTCAGATTTTTTTCTTTGACAGGCAATTCTTTTGGAAAGACTTTTACAGATACCTATGAGACAAGTCAACCGCATAGTTGATGAACATCAGCGGAATTGTCTTACTATCTGGTTATTTTAGATCAGTTCAATTGCTCACCATATAATTATACTGTTATGCTTGGTCATTTAGATGAACATCAGATGAATAACCTGCTTTCAAGTCAGGTTATCGGCCGACTTGCCTGCAGTGCAGACGAGCAGCCTTATTTAGTTCCTTTAACTTATACGTTCGATGGATCATACATTTATGGGCAAACAAAAGAAGGTATGAAACTGGATGTGTTGCGAAAAAACCCGAATGTTTGTTTTGAGGTTGATCAAATGACAGATATGGCTAACTGGCAAAGTGTTATTGTGCTGGGTGTATTTGAAGAACTGGCCGGAGAAGAAGCTGAAAAAGCCCGGCATATTTTATATAATCGTGTGTTTCCGATGAAGACCAGTTCAACAGTTCATACACATGAACATCATGTAGAAAGTGCAATCAGCGATGCCGAGCGGATTAAACCCATTGTGTACAGAATAAAAATCAAAGAAAAATCAGGAAGGTTTGAAAAAAGATAAATGTTAACTTGAGATGAATGTCATCGGGTAAACAACTTTTTGTTTCTTCAGCTTACAGCTCTCACAACAGGGTTCGGCTGATACGTGGAGGAAGGGAATATTTTTCAATGCTGCATGAGTTGATTGATAAAGCTCAGCACAGTGTTCATTTACAAACTTATATTTTTGAAGAGGATGAAACCGGTAAACAGGTTGCTGCTGCGTTGATTAAAGCAGCACAAAGAGGCGTAAAGGTATACCTGCTGCTGGATGGATATGCGTCGCAGGATCTCAGCAAAGAATTTATTCATCAGTTAAAGAACAGTGGTGTTTTTTTCCGCTGGTTTGAACCTGTTTTCAGAAGCCCCTATTTTTATTTTGGAAGAAGGCTTCATCACAAATTAGTTGTAACAGATGCACTGCATAGTTTGGTTGGTGGTGTTAATATCAGCAATCGCTATAATGATATGCCCGGCGAAAAGGCATGGCTCGATTGGGCTTTGTACAGCGAAGGTGAAGTAAGTGCAGAACTGTTTAACCTCTGTGTAGAATTCTGGAATAAATCGGGTTGGGGAAAAAAGAAAAACCAGGTGCTGAATGAAGATGCAGCTGTAAAAATGCATACGGATGAATGTTTGGTGCGGGTAAGACGAAATGATTGGGTAAGAGGTAAAAATCAGATCAGCAGAAGTTACTTCGAAATGTTTAAGAAAGCAGAGTCGCATATCACCATTATGTCAAGCTATTTCTTACCGGGGAGGCCATTCAGGAAAAACATGACCAATGCTGTAAAGAGAGGAGTTAAGATAAAAGTGATTGCAGCAGGGCCAAGCGATGTGGCTACAGCCAAACATGCAGAACGGTATTTGTACAGGTGGATGTTTAAAAATAATATTGAATTATATGAATATCAGCCGAATATCCTGCATGGTAAATTAAGTACTTATGATTCGAAATTTGTAACAGTTGGTTCATACAATGTAAATAATATAAGCGCCTATGCAAGTGTTGAACTGAACCTTGATGTACAAAACAGTTCTTTTGCAAAACAGGTTGAGCAAACGCTGGAAGAAATTATTACAGCCGAGTGCAAACTCATTACCGAAAAAGAATTTGAGCTGCACAATACATTCATCAAACGTGTGTGGCAAAAGTTCTGCTATGAAATGATTCGGTTTGTATTTTACCTGTTCACATTTTATTTTAAACAGCGTAGCTAGTTTCCTTTAATACGGTTCAACATAAATTTTGCTGCATCCCAATCCCAGCCGGTAAAGCGCCCACGCTGCACCACCAGTTTATTTTCATCAGGATACTGCAGAAAATAATGAAATACAAATCGTTCTCTTGGTTTTTGCCATCCAAGGATTTGACCAAACCGCAGATCATTAAACACCAGCGTATCATTCCATTTTTGCACTGTATAATATTGCTGCGAAAAACGGATAAGCCTTTGCAGGTCTTTATGATCGCTCACAGGTTTCAGCAAAGAATCATTTCGTGGAAAGTATTCAAAACTCATTTCAGGTTTTGAATCAAATACCGATCGGAAGCCAACATAATATCCTGTATCATTTCCGGCTACTACAAACCAGAGCCAGCTATTAAGCGGAGTGGGAGTGGTGAAATACCGGTCGTGCGGAATATGCTGTTTGGCAAAAATTTCTTTCACCTCACGATTGATGTTTATCTTATTGAAACTGCAATAGCCGAGATAAAGAAGCGGAAGAACTAAACCAAACTTCCACCAGAATTTTCGTGTCTGGTTGAAACGATGAAGAGTAGCCAGCATCAGCAGCGCAATTCCGGGCCAGATAGAAAAGAAAATATCAGCAACATAAATAGTGTTGAAAGAAAAACGCTGATGAGTGAATGGTTCAAGCCAGCCGATACCATAATTATTGAATCCGTCAAGGAACAGATGCAGAAAAACTTCAACAGCAAAGAAGAGGATCCATTTTTTGAAGGAGATGTTATGCGGCCTGTGAACCCTGTCGGCCGTCATGGCAAATACAGGTACAATGAGTAATGCAAATAAAATAGAATGTGTAAAACCACGGTGTGCCAGCAGGTCTTCTGAAGTGTTCATCCAGATGGTTGAAATAAAATCAATATCAGGAATGCTTTGAGCCAGTGCTCCCCAGATCATTGCTTTTTTCCCAAAACCTTTTTCAAAAAATGCTTCACCAATGCAGGCGCCGATGGCTATGTGAGTAATTGAATCCATACTTCGCTAAGTTACTGATTCATTGTTCTTCAGAATTTGATTTTCCTTTTTTTCATTTCTTCTTTCAGCTTCTCAGGAATTTCTCTGCAACTGCAATTTTTTGCATGTTCAAGATGCCAGGCAATCCGTTGTTCAAGTGTTGCTTTTTCGGGCATGCGATTTTTCATATGCCATTCTTTGTTCAGTTTCATAACAGGGAGATTTATATAAGTCTGGAGGAAGAAGTAAAATGATACATGGCTTTGTACATTTTAAGTAAGTGAAGAAACAGCATAAACATAACGGGAGAGAAGCTTCTGGCCAATGATGCTAATCATTGGGGAAAAAGAAAGGGCCGAT
>JBEBHT010000241.1:0-6462 GCA_040081135.1 Lacibacter sp.
TGGATGGCAAGAGGTATTGATGACAAAGGCTGGGAACAGATCAGGACATCTTTAAAGCAGGCAAACTACTGGCTTTTTATTCCCGTATTATTAATGATGTTGCTCAGTCATTATATCCGTGCCTTACGCTGGAAAATATTAATGGAGCCGCTGGGTTATAAACCTTCAACCTTTAATGTTTTTAATGCTGTGATGATTGGTTACTTAGCCAATCTCGCCTTCCCTCGTTTGGGCGAAGTACTGAAATGTACCATACTTGCACGGTATGAAAAAGTTGGTCCTGATAAACTAATCGGGACAATTGTTGCAGAAAGAGCCATTGATCTTGTTTGCCTGATAGGAGCATTTGTAATTACGATTCTATTGCAGATAGATACGGTTGGAGCCTATGCAATGACACTGTTGCAGAATATTTTCATGGGCGATGACCAGCAGTTTTCATGGTTAAAGTTAGTATTGGTTCTAGGCGGTGTTTCAGTTTTTCTCTGGCTCTTCTACATGCTGCTGAAAAAATTCAGCCATTTCCCACTGATTGAAAAAATCAAAAATGTTGTAAAAGGAATCTGGAGCGGAATCAACAGTGTTCGTCATATCAAAAACCGGTGGAAGTTTCTTTTTCAAACAGCACTCATCTGGCTATTATATTTAATGAGCAGCCGTATTGGTTTTTACGCCATGACGGAAGTTTCGCATCTGGGTATTCGGGAAGCATTTTCCATTTTATCGTTCGGCAGTTTGGGAATGATTGCAACACAGGGTGGCCTGGGAGCTTATCAATATATTGTGCAGGAAATCCTTGTTCTTTACGGACAAACACAATTGGTAGGTTTTACATTTGGCTGGATTCTGTGGATTGCACAAACAGTTGTGATTTTAGTTGGGGGACTTGTTTGTTCAATACTTTTGCCTATCGTTAACAGAAAACGGAATGAAAGCAATTCAACATATTCAGCAGAAAATTCTTAACCCGCAGCAGTTACGGCAAACTCTTTACCGTTGGCGCAAGTTTGGCAAAATAAAAATTGCTTTTACCAACGGCTGCTTTGATATTCTGCATGCAGGTCATATTCATTCTTTGTCGCAGGCTGCTTCTTTTGCAGATGTTTTGATTGTTGGGTTAAACAGCGATGCTTCCACCAAAAAACTCAAAGGCGAAAACCGTCCTATCAATAATGAACAGAACAGGGCGTTGATCCTTGCTTCACTGGTAATGGTAGATGCAGTTGTTTTGTTTGATGAAGACACGCCACATGAACTGATCAGGTCAATTCTTCCTGATGTGCTGGTAAAAGGTGGCGATTATACAATTGATACAATTGTTGGAGCAAAGGAAGTTATGGCCAATGGCGGAAGGGTTGAAATTATTCCTTTGGTTGAGGGCTTGTCGACCACTTCAATTCTGAAAAAAATTGAAACACTCTGACATTCTTTTCAAAAACTTAACCTGTAGGCATTCATTCACTTCTTACATTTACGGTTAAGTATAACCGATTGATATGGCTATTGAAAAACGTAAAATAATTATCAGGGATATCAGCTGGCTTTCTTTTAATGCCAGAGTTTTGCAGGAAGCAAATGATCCCTCCGTTCCGCTTCGTGAACGTGTTCGTTTTCTTGGAATCTTCTCCAACAATCTCGATGAGTTTTTCCGTGTTCGTGTTGCAACGCTGAAACGCATGGCTGAGTTTGGCGATAAGACCAAAGTAAGAATGCACCTGGAAAAAAATCCGCATCATATTCTGGATCAGATACAGGATATAGTACTGGAGCAGCAGAATGAATTCAACCGAATCTGGAACCAGGTACAGGTGGAATTAAAAAAAGAAAAGATCTTTCTTGTAACAGAGAAACAACTCAATAAAGAACAGAAACGTTTTATTGAAACGTATTTTGATGAGGAAGTACGGCAGGAAGTAATTCCGCAGATGATTGAAAGCAATCCTTACCCCCCCTACCTGCGGGAACGGTCACTCTATCTTGCTGTAGTAATGAGTAATAAAACAACGGCCTACAAAAAGAAATATGCATTGATTGAAGTGCCGGCAAAATTCAAACGCCGTTTTGTAAAGCTGCCATCAGCACCGGGTGAACACTATATCATTTTAATGGAAGATGTGATCCGTCATTGTTTGCCAAAGATATTTTCGTTTTTAGGGTTTGATCATTATTCAGCACATGTAATTAAGGTTACAAAGGATGCTGAGCTTGATCTGGAAAGTGATGTGAGTACTACATTGATTCAAAAAATTGCAAAGGGAGTTAAAAACCGTCGCAAGGGAAAACCAGTGAGGTTTATTTATGATAAAGAAATTGATGCAGGGCTTTTGGAATATCTCATCAGAAGATTGAACTTATCAAGAAGAGGTAATATCATTCCCGGCGGACGGATTCACAACTTCCGGCATTTCATGGATTTTCCCGGTGATGTGTTTTCCCAAAAACCCGAAAGGAAAAAACCATTCCTCCACCCTGCATTAAAACGTACTATCCGTGTTACAGATGAAATTTTGAAGCAGGATTTGTTATTACATTTTCCCTATCATTCTTTTGACGCAGTTATTGATTTGTTACGAGAAGCAGCGATGGATCCTGATGTAAAAGAGATCAAGATCACAGCGTACCGTTTAGCTGATAATTCAAAAGTGATTAATGCACTGGCGAATGCTGCAAGAAACGGAAAGATTGTAACAGTGATGTTAGAACTCAGGGCAAGGTTTGATGAAGAAGCCAATCTTTACTGGAAAGAACGGCTGGAAGAAGAAGGCGTAAGAGTGTTGATTGGTGTGCCCAATATGAAAGTGCATGCAAAAGTCTGCATCATTAAAAAGAGAATAAAGAACAAAACCATTCAGTATGGATTTGTAAGCACAGGAAATTTGAATGAATCAACATCCAGGATATACGGAGATCATTGCCTGCTGACCGCTAACAGAAAAGTAATGGCTGATATCAACAGGATTTTTCATTTCCTTGAAAAACCATTGGTGAGTCACATGAAGTTTCTGCGTCAGTGTAAAACACTGATTGTTTGTCCTACGGGAATGCGTCGTCATCTGATCAGGTTAATTGATACTGAAATTGCCAATGCAAAGAAAAAACTGCCTGCTTCAATGACGTTGAAAATGAACAGCATCAGTGACGAAGAATTAATTACAAAACTCTATGAAGCTGCCAGGGCCGGTGTTGAAATAAAACTCATTGTTCGTGGTATTTTCTGTATGATGACAGAGAGCAGTAAGTTCAAAATAAAGCCTTATGCAGTGAGTATTGTTGACCAGTACCTGGAGCACAGTCGTGTGTTGATATTTCACAACAACGGCAAAGAGAAAGTTTATATATCTTCGGCTGACTGGATGGTGCGTAATCTCGACCACCGAATTGAAGCTGCACTTGAAATAACCAATGCAGAAATCAAACAGGAGTTGAAAGATTATGTTGACATTCAGTTAAAGGATAATGTAAAAGCAAGGATACTGGATAACGACCTGGATAATGTGTATGTAAGGAAGAAAGGAAAAACTGTGCGTTCACAGGTAGAAATTTATAATTTCCTGCATCAAAAAATACTGAAGCAAATTGAAACTGGCAGCAATTGATATTGGAAGTAACGCAGCAAGATTATTGATTACCGAAGTAGTGGAAAACGGGAAAGCCCAGCCTCAATTTAATAAACTCAACCTCGTTCGTGTACCTCTGCGTTTGGGATTTGATGTGTTTGAAAGCGGCGATATTCCAAAAGCCAAGATCAACAAAGTAATAGAAACAATTAAAGCTTACAAACATTTAGTTAGCATTTATGATGTGCAGTACCTCAAAGCCTGTGCTACTTCTGCCATGCGTGATGCTAAGAATGCGCAGGATATTATTCGTAAAGTGAAAATGGAAACAGGCATTGAAATAAAAGTGATCAGCGGTGATGAAGAAGCTTCTTTTATTTATGAAAATCATATTGCTGAAAACTTAGATAAAGCTCACGCCTATTTATATATTGATGTGGGTGGTGGCAGTACCGAACTTACTTTTTTTAATGCCGGTAAATTAGTCTTTAAAGAATCATTCAATATCGGTACGATCCGTTTGCTGAAAGGATTGGTGGAAGATAAGCATTGGGATGAGCTCAAGGATTTTCTGAAGCTGAATACAAAAGGGCTGAATGATATTATTGCAATAGGTTCAGGTGGAAATATCAACAAAGTATTTTCTTTATCAAAACGGAAAGACGGGAAACCGCTTTCACTTGAATTACTGCGTGATTACCATAAAGAATTTAGCAGTTTTTCATTAGAGGACAGGATGAAAAATTATAAACTCCGTGAAGACCGTGCTGATGTAATTGTTCCTGCACTTCAGATTTATATCAACGTCATGCGCTGGACAGACACAGAAGAAATTTTTGTTCCCAAGATAGGTTTGGCCGATGGACTTGTACATATGCTTTATGACGAAGTAAAAGCTAAGAAACTGGATGCTTCAACGGTGGTGTTGTAATTTCGGAAAGTATAATTGGGAAATTTTGGAATTGAAAGGCAAGTGCCCTATTGTTTTCTACTCAAAGTATTCATATATTTTATTTAATAAATACATGTTGCTATGACTGAAAAAGACTTAAAAATACGATCCCGAAAATTTGCTGTTGATGTCCTGAATTTTGTTGACTCATTGCCAAACAGGAGAAGTGGAAATATTATCGGCAATCAATTAGGCAGAAGCGCATCTTCAGTAGCTGCCAATTACAGGGCTGCCTGCAGGGCAAGATCACAGGCTGAATTTATTTCAAAAATCGGTATTGTTGAAGAAGAAGCAGATGAATCTGTTTTTTGGCTGGATATTATTCCCGATACAAAAAATGCAAGTATAGAAACTGTTGAACCTTTGTTGAAGGAAGCAAGGGAACTCACAGCTATCTTTACATCCTCAAGCAAAACAGCTAAAGCAAACAGACCGGCAA
The DNA here is from genome assembly GCA_040081135.1 of Lacibacter sp. Lineage (GTDB taxonomy): Bacteria > Bacteroidota > Bacteroidia > Chitinophagales > Chitinophagaceae > Lacibacter. The sequence continues at coordinate 4,949 of JBEBHT010000241.1, forward strand.
AGCAGTAAAGTTTGTTGTATTCAATTTCAAAATTTCGAAATTCAAAAATTCCAAAATTTATTATGTCAGTTAATAAGGATGTAAAACGGGTTACAACCAATACTTTACAGAAAATGAAATCGTCAGGTGAAAAAATCTCGATGATCACCGCTTATGATTTTTCATTTGCAGGAATATTTGATGCTGCTGGCATTGATGTAATTCTTGTGGGTGACAGCGCAAGCAATGTAATGGCTGGTCATGAAACAACTTTGCCGATTACACTGGAGCAGATGATCTATCATGCACAATCAGTAATACGTGCTATTAAACATTGCCTGGTTGTTGTTGATCTTCCTTTTGGTACGTATCAATCCAACTCAGATATTGCTTTGGCTTCTGCTATCCGCATCATGAAAGAAACAGGTGCACATGCAATTAAGCTTGAAGGTGGTGAAGAAGCAATTGAATCTATTAAACGCATTGTTGCTGCAGGAATCCCAGTGATGGGGCATTTGGGTTTAACTCCTCAATCCATTTATAAATTTGGCACATATACCGTTCGTGCAAAGGAAGAAGAAGAAGCCAATAAATTAAGAAAGGATGCAAAGCTGCTGGAAGATGCAGGATGCTTTGCAACTGTACTGGAAAAAATCCCTGCTGCACTGGCGAAAGAAGTTTCAGAAAGTCTACTCATCCCTACTATCGGAATAGGTGCAGGTGGTTTCTGCGATGGACAGGTGTTGGTAATGCATGATATGCTGGGCATCAATACAGAATTTAAACCAAGATTTCTGCGGCAGTATTTGAATATGCACGAACAGATCACCGGTGCTGTACAGCAATACATAAAAGATGTGAAGAGTAGCGATTTTCCGAATGCGGGGGAATCGTATTAGCTCCTGTCAAATTAATTTTAATTGCGGCTTCACTTTATCAAAAAAAGCCTGGTAGTCATTTCTGTTTTCCTGATTTTTAATTCTTGCAAAACCACAATTATCAAAAGAAATCCTTAGATAATTAATAAAAGTTGTGTTATGCTCTTCGTTTAAAAATTCAGAATCGATACTGGGATTTTCTGTTAACTTCAAAGAGTAAGCCGGCCCGCCACTTGTATTGTCTTTATGCAGATAATCGGCTGATAAATCCAAAGCAACAAAACCATCTTCATCATAAGACTCCTTCAGGTAACTCAAATGGTTATCATCATTCATTTCTGCAACCATATCATCAAGGCTTGTAATTTGAATTGGGTCGGCAAATTGCCAGATATAATTTTCGTTAGTATCGTAATCCCATCCAAAATTGCAGCCACCGACAATCCTGTAAAACATTTTCAAAGACAGTGGTAAAAAACCGAATGGTATAACGGCATTGTCCAATTGTATTAATAGTTGCTCTGTGTTTTTTAAGGGTTTTGTCAACGGTCGCTGAAAATTATATTCAAACTTTGTTTTGAACAGGTAATTGATCTTTTTAAGTTCAGTATGAATAATGTCAAGGTTATAAGAAGTTCTTTCAAATGTTTCTGTAAG
>JBEBHT010000242.1:0-6404 GCA_040081135.1 Lacibacter sp.
CTTTGCCGGGTAAAAGGAAATGAAATTCATATCCCGGTAAAGCAATTGATGCAGTACAATAACCGGGCATTGATCTATGAAATTATTCATCCTTTTGGTTTCTCAGAAAAGCAGGTAGATGAACTGCAGAAGTTAGCTGCAAGTGAATCGGGAAAGTTCATCGATTCACCTGCATTGCATTTCCGCATCGTAAAAAACAGGCATTGGTTTATCATTACACCTGTGCAATCAACGGAATCAACTACAATTGTTATTGAAGAAAAGGATGCATCTGTTTTGTTTGAAGCCGGAAGTTTATCTATCAAAAAATCAACTGCTGCTAATACAGAGTTAAGTACATCAAATGATACGGCTACGCTTGATGCAGATAAAATTACATTTCCGTTGTTGCTCCGAAAATGGAAAACGGGGGATTATTTTTATCCGCTTGGCATGAAAAAGAAAAAGAAGCTGTCCCGTTTTTTTATTGATCAGAAATTATCCAAAACCGACAAAGAAAAAGTATGGGTGATTGATAGCAATAAAAAAATCATTTGGGTTACCGGTCATCGTATTGATGATCGGTTTAAGATTACTCCTGCAACAACACAAATATTGAAGATTGCTCTTATCTCAAATTAAAACTTGGATGCATTAGCTGTTCAAGAAAATTCGGAACAACACTTGGTTCCATCAATATTGTAAACACAACTCCCCAAACAGCTCCCCATAAGTGTGCACTGTGATTAATGTTATCTCCGCCACGTCTGTCCATGTAAAATGTATATCCAACATACAGGAGTGCAAAAACAATTGCAGGTAATGGCAAAAAGAAAACGTATAAGGTTTGCCATGGGGCTAATAAGATAAATGAAAAAAGAACAGCGGTTACTGCACCGGATGCACCAAGACTTCTGTAGCTGTAATTGTTATGATGCCTGATATAAGAAGGAATTTCAGACACAATGATCCCAGCCAGATAAAAAAGTATGAAACCAACCTTGCCAATTTTTGCGATAAAAAATAATTCCATTGCCCTGCCAAAGAAATACAGGGTTATCATGTTAAATGCCAGGTGAGGGATATCAGCATGAATAAAACCAGAAGTAATAAAGCGGTAGTACTGGTTTTTATTTTTAATCATCGGTGGCCAGAAGATAAGGTCGTTGATGATTTTTTCACTGTTGAAAGCGGTAAACGAAATAATACAGGTAATAGCAATAATTGCAAGTGTAATTGTAAATTCCATGGTTTAAATGTAGATGCTAAATTTTAAAAAGAAAAATTAAAAGAATTCTTACAAAGTTGCGGGCAAATGAATCGGCTGTTCGTACATCTGACATCGTACTTCGTACATTTTTTAACTATGATGATATTTCTCATTCCGGTTAATACTGCAGGCACGGTACACCTGTTCTGCAAGGATCAGCCGCACCAGCTGATGCGGAAAAACCAGTTGTGATAAGCTCCATTTAAAATTGGCTCTTTTCATCACCGCTTCATCAATGCCATAAGCGCCGCCAATCAGGAACACAAGATTCTTAATACTTTCATTGCTTCTCTTCATAATAAAGTCGGCCAGGCCTTCACTGCTCAGCTGCTTTCCTCTTTCATCCAGTGCAATCAGGTAATCTTCTTTCTGCAGCCAGTCGAGAATCATTTCTCCTTCTTTCTTTTTCAAATCTGCTTCACTCAGCATACCTGAATTTTTGGGCAGAGGAATAATGGTCCACTCAACCGGGTAGTATTTAGAGATTCGTTTTGTGAATTCTTCCACACCTGTTTTTATATAAGGCTCATGCGCTTTGCCTACCGTCCAGAACTGAATTTTCATGTATCTGTAATAAAAGATGAAATTGAATCAACTTATTCTTTGTAAATTTCGGTATAACCAATCTGATATGAGAATTATTTCTTTCACAACAGTATGTCTTCTGTTTTGCTTTACATCCTTTGCACAGATACCAAAAGCTCCTTTGAAAAATGAAGGTGATGGCCCTTATACACAACTTATTTTAAGGGGAGTGATCATGATCAATGGCACAGGCGCACCTGCAATGGGTCCGGTTGATATTGTGATTGAAAAGAACCGTATTGTACAGCTTGCCAATGTGGGAAATCCGGGAGTGGCCATCAATCCGAATAACAGACCCAAATTAAAGGAAGGCGGAAAGGAGATAAACCTCGAAGGTCATTATGTGCTACCCGGTTTTATTGATATGCATGGACATATTGGCGGCACCAGCCAGGGTGCAAATGCAGAGTATGTTTTTAAACTATGGATGGCGCATGGTATTACAACCATCCGTGATCCATCATGCGGCAATGGATTAGATTGGGTACTGGAAGAAAAAAAGTTAAGCACAGAGAATAAAATTACTGCTCCACGCATTTTTGCTTACACTGCTTTTGGTATGGGAAGCAAACAACCCGTAACAACAGTTGAGCAGGCTGTTGCATGGGTTCGTGAAAATGCACAGAAGGGAGCTGATGGTATTAAATTCTTTGGTGCTGCTCCGCAAATTATGGATGCTGCATTAAGAGAAAATAAAAAACTGGGATTAAGAAGCTGCTGTCATCATGCACAGATGGATGTTGCAAGATGGAATGTGGTTAATTCAGCAAAAGCAGGATTAACTTCAATGGAACACTGGTATGGTTTACCTGAAGCATTATTTACCAAACAAACCATTCAGCAATACCCGCTTAATTATAATTACAGTGATGAACAGCATCGCTTTGAAGAAGCCGGTAAGTTATGGAAACAGGCGGCTTCTCCTTACAGTGAACATTGGAATGCGGTGATGAATGAATTGTTGTCGCTTGATTTTACACTTGATCCAACATTTAATATCTATGATGCCAACCGTGATTTAATGCGTGCAAGAAGAGCAGAGTGGCATGAGAATTATACATTGCCATCACTCTGGAAATTTTATGAACCCAGCAGGGTATCGCACGGAAGTTACTGGCATAGTTGGGGAACAGAACAGGAAGTGGAATGGAAAGAAAACTATCGTTTATGGATGACCTTTATTAATGAATATAAAAACCGTGGGGGAAGAGTAACTACCGGAAGTGATAATGGATTTATTTATCAAACCTATGGCTTTGGGTATATCCGTGAGCTGGAGTTGTTTCGTGAAGCAGGGTTTCATCCGTTGGAAGTCATCCGCTCTGCAACCTTATATGGTGCACAGGCATTGGGTATGGAAAAAGATCTGGGCAGCATTGAAGTTGGAAAACTGGCAGATATTGTGGTGATAGATGTAAATCCTTTGGAAAATCTGCAGGTACTTTACGGAACAGGCGCAATCAGGCTAAATGCAGAAAATAAAGTGATCAGGGCAGGAGGGGTAAAATACACGATCAAGGATGGTATAGTTTATGACGCAAAGAAATTGTTGAACGATGTAAAACAGATGGTAGGTGAAGAGAAAAAGAAATCAGGATTTCAATTGAAGCAACCGGGAATGGAATAATTTGTATAGAAGTTAAACAGCTTGTTTTTAGGTTAACAGAAACGGTAACACAGTTAATCTGATGAAATAGTTCTTATTAGAGCTTCAACTATAATAGAAACCACTCAACAAGTGGTTTCTATTATTTTCGGGGTGAATGAATTTTTCTTTTTTTTGGTCTCATTTTTAAATATGCTACTGATAAATAAACAATGAAGGCAAGTGAAATGCCAATGAAATTTGTAAATACATCACGATAGGAAAAATCAGTGTCAAAAAGAAGCTTTTGCAGCACTTCAAAAAAAGCTGAGAATAAAAAAAGGAATAAAAAAAAACTCAAGTTCTGTTTTTGAAAAGGCAATAACCTGAATAGCACCAGGGTAAAGAAGAAGAAAAAAAAGATATGTTGAAATACATCAAGCCACCAGATACCTTTTGAATCAATCAACTTCTCGGGGTGAAACTGTGGAATTATAAAAACAATGGTAGTGAAGAAAATAATTCCCAGCAGCATCCAGAAAGTAGTGCGGCTTTTTTTTATTGACCTGTGTCTGTAATGCAGGGATGATGTTTTCCGGGTTTTTATATGTTTATGGTCAGAGTCCAACATAAAAGGAATTGCAGTTAGTCATTTTTAACTTATCTGAATTTGGTTTGATTTAAAGAAACTATCACTTGATTTGCCGGATAACTTTTGCCGGATTACCCCCAACAATAACATTGGGGGGAATAGTTGAAGTGACAACAGATCCTGAAGCTATAATACTGTTGTCCCCAATTGATACACCTTTTAAAATAATGGAACCCCAGCCAACCCAAACATTATCACCAATAATAATTTCAGCTTTTTTAACTTCATTAAAATCTGTTGGATATCCCATAGGTACCCTTTGTCTTAATTCAGGGTTAATCGGGTGAAAGTCAGTATCGGTAATTAATGTTCCTGAAGAGATCATACAATTTCTGCCAATCTTAATTTTTTTGTAGGCTGTCATTCCTACCCCATTGAGAATAGTATTATCGCCAATCTCGAATATACCAGTTGTGCCGCAAACAAGCTTGCATCTCATCACTAATGGGACATTACTTTTTTTAATGCCTGAATCTAAGATAACTTTATCCCCAAAAACAATTTTACTTGATCCTGGCATCTTCAGGTACGGAATTTTTCCAAAAATTATCAATCGCCCTTTCAGTTCGATCGATTTTCCATACTTCAATTTCAATATGGCCGTTTTTAGTAAACTTAGAAAACTAACCTTTCTTTGATTTGTAAGCGTTTCCATCCTGTTTTTTTTCGGTTTAAATAGGGAAAGGGCAATTGTCTAATTTTTTAGCTGCTCAGCAATTTTTAACCCTTTAATGATCTGGTCATTCAGTGTATCTGTGAAAAACGATTCTGTATTCCTGGTAAAAAAGACATTAGGGTATCTGTCATACAAAATATCTCTTTCATTTTCCAGAAGCTTCCAGTTTTCACGGCTTGGAAGTAAAAGAACATTTTTGAGTGTTTTAAACCCTTCAATATTGATTGCTTCTGTATCAGAAACAAATCCAAGAGTTGCAAAATCCTGTTTAACTCTTTTAATGATATCTGCTTCCTCAGTCAAGCCATGGGCCTTTAAATAATCAGGATTCAATTCTACTGTAATTCTTGCGTTTGGTTCATCAATGCCTGAACTCTCAGTTTGATTACATGACCTGTAAAATAATGTTTGCCTGTCGGGTGACCATAATACGCTGAATGCTTTTAATAATTTAACTCTTGGAATTGTAATGAATATAAGTGTTGCAGACCATCTGTCGAAGATATTTGCTGGTTTATCTGTTACTGCAGAAACTAATTGATCATGTGTTAAACTCCATATTAATTTTGGAGCTGTAACTTCAAGAGAGCTTTTTAATATAACAGTTGTTTTTCCTGGTAAGTCCTCCACTTTTTCAATTGCTTCCCTAATCATTACTACACCTGCTTCTTCCAGTCTTTTTGAAAGTGTTTCACCAAAAACTCCAACATAGCCTGCCTTAGGGTAACAGAAATAAGTGTCGTGGAAATTTTGCGGACTATCGCTGTATTGTGACAAAACGGTTTCGGGATAATATAAAGGCAACCACCCTATCCTGTGATATAGTGCAATCAAACGTGTAGTTGACAGATTTGACATTTTTTGAAAATATGGCTCAAACAATTCAGAATGTAATGTTGCACCATGATTGGCTACGGATGCTTCATAATAGCTTTTGTTAATATAAAGCTGATTCGTTTTCTTGTTTTTTGGATGTAACTCACTCTCTGGCTGAGATGTGATTAATTGTGTTTCAGACTTGATACGGTTTGCTAATACCGGATGCTGCAAAACATCCAGCCTGTTTGTCATAATGATATCAGGGTATAACTGGCCATCATATACCGTGTAAGGAGTTTGCATTCTTACCAGTTCAATATGACTTCGGGTATAGTTTTCAATTACTTTGGTAAACCGGCCCCAGTCATTCCGCACATTTGGCTGATAGGACTTGGGATCTAACAAACCTGTATCGTTGAACGCAGTAAATTCATGTGATATAGCTCCGGGATCAAAGTTGATTCCGTTGATATTTATTTTCGTAAAATGCCCTCCCCAACCCGGTAATGGATTAATAACGCAAACTTTCTTACCTGATTTTGCAAGTTCCAATGCTGCAATCATTGTTGTTAAATAATTTCCGGCAAGGATAAAGTCGAATTTGTTTTGTGACATTAGGTTAAGTTTAAATGATGAATTTAAATAAAATTTTGGGTAGAATGAGCTGTTTACTTTCTATGTTTAAAATGCATTTTTATCTCCTTTGAAAACCTGGTATATTGTTAAGAATATAATTCTTACATCGAGCCAGATACTCCAGTTTTCCATATACCATAAATCATGTTCAACTCTTTTTTCCATGTCCTCCAGTCTTTTTGTTTCACCCCTAAATCCATTC
>JBEBHT010000243.1:0-6336 GCA_040081135.1 Lacibacter sp.
GAAATTGACCGGGACTTGATTTGTCAATTAATTTTTCACAAAACTTGTAACCCACCATCCCATTACCAACAATGACAATCTTCATGCTAAAAGAATTTAAAATCAATAAATAATCTATAGCATGGCAAGAAATCGTTACATTAAAATAAATTATATTTAATACCTACAAACTTTATAACTATTCAAAAACATCATTAAATATGATCCATATCATAAATTTAACTACTTTTTTCAAATATTTCACCATCTTTCAAAAAATATTTTACATAGATTTATTCATAATATAAATAGTTGGCTCATTTACTTATCTTTTAAAACCCTTTCGGGTTATCCAAACAAAGATTGATTTGCCGTATGATTATTAATAGATTTGCGAACAACGCTGTTTACGAGTATGTTACATACCAAATATTGCTAAGAACAGAAACTGTAGACGCAAAAGCGAGGAAATAACATTACCGGAAGTCTGTTATATATTATAATTAAACATATGAAGAAAACCAAAAATTCCTGCGACCTTGAGAGTTGTTCTTTTTGTAAACTCTGTTTGAAAGAGTGGCTACCTGCTATTGATTTAAACAGGCAAACATTGCAGGTAAGCAAAGGTGAAACATTTATTCAGGAGGGCGAAAAAGTTACGGGAGTATACTTTGTATATGAAGGTGCAGTGAAAGTACATAAGCAGTGGGGAGAAAAAGAATTGATTGTACGTTTTGCTAAGAAAGGTGATATTGTTGGCCACAGGGGACTTGGGAATGATGTTTACTATCCCGTTTCAGCAACTGCTATTGAACCTTCTGTTGTGTGCTTTATTGAAATTGATTTCTTTATCTCCTCTTTAAAAGTAAACCAAGATTTCCTGTTTCAACTCATGATGTTCTTTGCAGAAGAATTAAAAGTTTCTGAACGAAAGATGCGTAACATGGCACATATGCCAGTGAAGGGACGTGTTGCACTTGCTTTACTAACACTGCACGAAAAATTTGGGGTAAAGCAAGATGGCGAAATTGATCTTACCTTAACAAAGCAGGACCTTGCTTCTTATACCGGAGCTACCTACGAAACAGTATTCAGAATATTAAATGAATTAGCAGAAGAAAAACTGGTAAAGCTTTCCGGTAAAGCCATTGCTATCCTCAATAAAAAAAAGCTGACAGAAATATCAAGTAAGCCCGAATAAATTATTGCAACTGTAATTCTGTTTCCGGTTTAGCTATTATCCATTTGCGGTTTGAAAAATCGCCAAAGGTTTCTCCTTCGCTCCTTTCTGTTTTATACACAGCAAATAACTCATCCAGTGTATTTAATATCTGTTCTTCATTGAGGCTGTCTTTATACTTTGTGTTTAAACGTTCCCCAACTCTATCACCGCCAATATGTAAATTGTATTGACCGTAAGCAGTTCCTACAAAACCAATTTCAGCTGCCGGTGATCGTCCACAACCATTGGGGCAGCCGGTCATGCGTAAAATAATTTCTTCATTCTGTAATGAATGCTTTGCCAGCAATGGTTCTATTTTATCAATCAAAGAAGGAAGATAGCGTTGTGCTTCAGCAAGGGCCAGCGGACAGGTATTAAATGCAACACAGGCCATTGCATTTTTGCGTAATGCGCCTGCCTGATCGGTATGTACAATCACTCCAAACTTAATAAGCAACTCTTCAACAATTGCTTTATCTGCTTCTGCAATATCTGCCAGTATCAAGTTCTGGTTGCCTGTAAACCGGAAATTTGCTTTCCCCGTTTCTGCAACTTCAAGTAAAGCTGTTTTTAATGCAATGTTTTCATCATCCAATACTCTTCCGTTTTCAATAAAGACAGAGTAATACCATTTGCCTTCATGATTCTGTTTCCAGCCGTAATGATCTTTGCGATCGGTAAAAGTGTATGGTTTTGCTTCTTCTAATTGAAAGCCGCAACGTTTTTCCAGTTCAGTTCTGAATGAATCTACGCCGAATTTATCAATAGTATATTTTAGTCGTGCAAGTTTACGGTCGCCTCTGTTCCCATGATCCCGCTGAATGGTCATTACTTCATAAACAGCTTTCAATACATTTTCAGTATTAACAAAACCAAGAACAGTGGCAAGTCTTGCATACGTATTCGGATTGCCATGTGTAGAACTTAATCCACCACCTGCTGCAATATTGAACCCTTTTAATTTATTGTTCTCGATGATTGCGATTAATCCAACATCATTGGTTAATACATCAATATCATTATTGGGAGGAATGGCAATTCCTACTTTAAATTTTCTTGGCAGGTAACGATCCTGGTATAATGGATCTTCTTCATTCTTATCAGCTATCTGCTCTTCATCAAGCCATATTTGATAATAAGCTCTTGTTTTAGGCAAAGCCATTACACTGATCTTATCTGCATACAGAAACACTTCTTCATGAACAGCCGATTCTTTCGGATGTGCGCTGCAGGTTACATTCCGATTTACATCACCACAGGCAGCAATAGAATCAAGATGCAATGTATTAAACGACTGAATGGTTGGTTTGATTTCTGACTTTAAAATACCATGCAGCTGTACCGTTTGTCTTGTTGTGATTTTAATAGTGCCTGTTGAATGTTCACCAGCTACATGATGCAAACCGATCCATTGTTCAGGAGTTAAAAAACCACCGGGCAAACGCAAACGTATCATAAACGAATACAGCCACTCCAGTTTTTTTGCACTGCGTTCTTCTCTCCTGTCACGGTCATCCTGCTGGTACAATCCATGAAACTTGATCAACGACTGATCATCTTCATACAGTGCACCCGTCAGAGCTTCGTCCAGGCTTTCTTTCAAAGTTCCTCTCAAACCATCGCTTGATGTTTTGATACGTTCAACAGCTGATAAATTATTTTTTTCGCTCATGACTGAATTGATCTCATTTAATAAACATCTTTTTCATACCTGCCTTCTTTCTTCAGCAGTTCCAGGTATTGTTTTGCTTCTTCATTTGTTTTCCTGCCCTTTTCCTCAATGATTTGCAGCAATGTGTTTTCAACATCTTTACTCATTGGATCTTTTGTTCCACTTACAAACACCGAAGCACCATTGCTGATCCAGTTATACAACTCATCTGCTTTTTGCAGCATTCGGTGCTGTACATAAATCTTCTCCTGCTGATCTCTTGAAAATGCAAGATCAATTTTTGTGAGTACACCTGTCTGCACATAATTCTGCATCTCGGTCTGGTATAAGAAATCAGTTGTAAAATGCTGTTCGCCGAAGAAGAACCAGTTCCTGCCAGCTGCACCTGTTGCATCCCGTTCTGCAAGAAAAGCACGGAATGGAGCCACACCAGTACCCGGGCCAATCATGATCACATCTTTCTCAGCAGCAGGCAATTTAAAATTCTTATCCTTATGAACATAAAAAGTAATTAATGAATTAACAGGAAGATCACCGAGAAGCTCACTGCACAAACCAAAACGCTGTTCATCTTCTGCAAGAAACTGAATTCTGGCGACAGTGATATGCACTTCGTTTTCTCCATGTGAAGCAGGGGAAGAAGAAACAGAATATAATCGTGGCGCAATCGGCATTAATATTTTCACTACTTCTTCAAACTGTGCAGCATCTTTTACAGGATAGATACGAAGCAGATCAACCAGATCCATTCTTGTATCAGGAATTTCCTGTTGTATAATCGCTGCATACTTTTTTACTGTTGATGAAAGCAGGTAACAGATATTGAGATGTTGCGTAAGCAATTCCAAAACAGCAGCGGACTGTTTTGTTGTTTGAATAACCTTATTAGCATCAATACCTGTTGAAGTAATTATTTTTTCAACAACTTCTTTCCTGTTATGCGGAACAATGCCGATTGTATCGCCGGGTTCATATTCAATGGCTTCATCACATCCTATTTCAATATGATAGGTTTCTTTGTTTGACCCACGATCATTCAGATTAATGTTTGCAAGAACTGTTCCCTGGTAATACTTTTTGCCTGTTGTTTTTTTAACAGGTTGTTGTTGAAGAGCAGCCGGCTTTTCAGCTGATTGATTTTCGATAACATTCAAAACATTTCCAAACCATTCCATTGCTTCTTCTTCATAGTCTACATCACATTTCCGCAATGGCACCACCCGCTTTGCACCGAATTTTTCAAATTGCAGATCCACATCCTCGCCAGTTTTACAAAACATTGGATAGGATGAATCGCCCAGTGCCAATACACTGAATTTTAAATTGGGCAAAGACAGCTCATTATCATGTATATGATCATAAAATTTTTTAGCCGGTGCAGGTGGTTCACCTTCACCCTGAGTACTGATCACAACAAAAAAGTATTCTTCCTTTGAAAGTTCATTCAGGCGATACTGATCCAATCCAATCAGCTTTGCATTTACTCCTCTTTTTTTTGCCGCTGCAGCTAACTGTGTGGCAAGTTTTTTTGAATTACCTGTTTCTGTACCAAAAGCAAGACTGATTTTTTTTGTCGCCGCAGATTTTGTTTCATGTCCATTGGCAGAACCATTGGCTAAACCATTCGAAACAATTCCGCTCAGGTAACCATTGATCCAAACCAGCTCTTCTTTTGAATAGCCATTCAGAAAATCATGCAGTTCTTTTAATCTTACCTCACCAATCATATTTATGCTTTTGCAGTTTATAATTTTTTGAAAACAGACCCGGCTTCATTTCCGGCAAACCATTTAAAATCCTGGTGCAGCTTCACTACATCGCCAACAATGATTAAGGATGGTGAACTGAATTGCTTTCCGGCAAAGTCAGCAGCACATTCTTTCAGTGTTGTTATGTGAACCTTTTGATGAGTTGTTGTAGCCTGCTCAATTACAGCAAGCGGCGTAAGTGGCTGGCGTGAAAAGCGCAGCAGCAACTCTGTCAGATCTGTAATATTTTTTGCTGCCATATAAAACACCAGTGTGTCATTGGTATTAGCCAATGCCTTCCACTTTTCAGTGCTGTAAAAACTATTTGGATTAAAGGTGATAAACTGCACAGCCTGTGAATAGTCTCTGGCCGTTAACGGAATACCTGCATAAGCAGAAGCACCTGATGCAGCTGTAATACCGGGAATAATTTCAAATGGAATCTGATTCTCATGCAAAGCCTTCAATTCATCAAGTACATTACTGAAGAAAGCAACATCGCCTCCTTTTAAACGAACAACCGTTTTTCCATTTAATGCATATTCAAGAATCAACGCAGTAACATCTTCCTGCAATAGAGAGGCTTCATTGTATCCCTGCTTACCGGCAAGAACGATCAATGCATCCTTTGCGGCATGTGCATCAATGATTTCGGGATTCACTAAACGGTCAACAATAATGACATCTGCTTCAGCCAACCGCTTTTGCAGCTTAACGGTAATCAGTTCCGCATCACCCGGACCGGCTCCCGCCAGTATAACTTTCCCTTTGGTTGATTGTTTCATATCTATTTAGTCTACCCACTGGGTAGGAATTATGCTTAAAAAAATTACTTACTTGAACAGAACGGCTGCGACAGTACTGTTGCTGGTTTCATCAATCAAAATGGCACTTCCGTTTGCATTCAGTGTTTCATAGCCATCATACACAATCGGTGATGCTGTTTTGATGGTTGCTTTCACCACCTCATTCAGCTTTACATTTCCCTCAACAGGCTGGCGTTGTAAACTGTTCACATCTAATTTATACTCTACCTCTTTCACAATAGCTCTTACGAGACGACTGTTGTGCTGCAGGTAATACTTATTGCCGGCAATCAAAGGCTTCTCATCCATCCAGCAAAGCAATACTTCCAGTTCGTTACTTACTTTGGGAAGATTATCTGATTTTACAATTGAATCGCCACGGCTGATATCAATATCATCAGCCAGCTGTATAGTTACACTCTGCGGTGCAAATACTTCATCTACTTCTTTTCCACCTGCCTGCAAATGACTGATCGTTGTTTCGATGCCTGCAGGTAATACAGTTACTTTATCACCTTTCTTATAAATGCCACTGATCACTTCACCTGCATACCCACGGTAGTCGTGTAAATCTTCTGTTTGAGGACGAATCACCAACTGTACCTGGAAACGTGCATCTGTCAAATTCACATCGTTGTTGATTTCAACCTCTTCCAAAAATTCGAGCAAAGGTTTTCCATCATACCAGGTGATCAATTGAGATCTGTCAACAATATTATCTCCATTCAATGCGCTGATAGGAATATAGGTAACATCTTTTAATCCAAGTTGTTTCGCCACTTCTGAATAATCAATCACAATGTTGTTGTATACATCTTCAGAATACTCAACCATATCCATTTTGTTGATAGCAACAACTACATGCTGAATTTTCAGCAAAGAAGCAATGATTGAATGACGGCGTGTTTG
>JBEBHT010000014.1:0-26260 GCA_040081135.1 Lacibacter sp.
CAATCACACCCCAAAACAGAAAAAGTGGTGGTTGATTTTGATGTGAAATAATGCAATCTGATTAATTCAGTTTTTTTGCAAACCAATCATTCACCTGTTCCCCAATTTTATCTTTATACGAATGATGATGATACTCATTGGTATCAGTCACGTATATATAATCAGTTTTCCATTCGTTATAATGCAATGCTACCTGTTCAATAGCATCAACAATAAAATTCATTTCTTCATCAGTCATTACAGGATGAATGGACATGCGAATCCATCCGGGTTTGCAGGAAAGATCACCGCTGTTAATTTCACCGAGTATTTCATAAGAATGTAATTCATCCACATGCAGCAAAATATGACCATAAGTTCCTGCACATGCACATCCGCCACGTGTTTGAATTCCAAAGCGGTCGTTGAGCAACTTTACAACAAGATTGAAATGTGTTCCCCTGATGATAAAAGAAATTACACCCAGCCTGTTTGAGTTTTGTCCTTCCAGTAATTCAATTCCTTCCACTTTTGGAAGACGATCAAAAATAATCTTCAATAATTCCTCTTCCCGTTCCAGCATTTGTTCAACCCCCATTTCTTCTTTCAGCTTTACTGCCAGTGCAGCTTTAATACCCTGTAAAAAAGGAGGAGTGCCGCCGTCTTCTCTGTGTTCAATATCAGTAATGTATTCATGATATTTCCATGGGTTGGTATAAGTAACTGTTCCGCCGCCGGGCTGATCGGGAATAATGTTATGATATAAACTTTTATGAAAGATCAATACACCCGGCGTTCCCTGTCCACCCAAAAACTTATGAGGTGAAAAGAAAATGGCATCAAGATGTGCATCTTCCATATTTGTCGGATGCATATCAATGGCAACATACGGTGCAGAACAGGCGAAATCAACAAAACATAATCCACCATGTGCATGAACCAAGCTTGCTACTTTGTGATAATGTGTTTGAATTCCCGTTACATTGGAACAGCTGGTTATAGCAGCTACTTTATTTTTCCTGTGCTGATATTTTTTCAGTAATAATTCCAGTTCAGCCAAATTGATATTACCGTTTTCATCATTGGGAATAATTTCGACATCTGCAATTGTTTCCAGCCAGGATGTTTGGTTGGAGTGATGTTCCATATGTGACACAAAAACTACCGGTTTTAACTCCGGATCAATATCAAGGTAATTGCTGAACAGGGAATGGATACTTACTTTGCTGCTCTTCAATTCATCTGCTGAAGGGAGTCTGCCCTGTTTTACATAATCCATAATGCGTTCGGGGATGCGCAACCCAAGGAGACGTTGCAGTTTGTTTACTGCACCTGTCATTCCGCTTCCTGCAAATATCAACACATCATCAGCACCGGCATTTACGTGTTGCTTAATAATATGCTTCGACTGTTCATATGCACGTGTCATAGCTGTGCCCGTTACAGTTGTTTCGGTATGAGTATTCGCCAGCAACGGCATGATTTCATGCTGAAGTCTTTCTTCAATTGGGGCATAGGCCCGGCCGCTGGCAGTCCAGTCGGCATAAATCATTTTTTTTGTACCGTATGGTGTTTCAAAACTGGTGTTGATTCCAATGATATTATTCCTGAACTGTTGAAAATATTTTTGAAGCAATGCAGTAATTTTTAGGTTGTAGTAAAAGAGATTGAAAAACAGCTTTCGTTATATGCAAAGTATAATATAAAAAAGAAGCACAAATTTAGCCCTAACGCATGTTAGTTGTTGTTTATTTTTTCTATCTTTCCCCTCCAGATTTCAAATCTAAGTAACACATGTCATTACCAGAAACAGATAACCAATTTCAACTAAAAATTGATGCTGAAATTAAGATTGAGCCAAAAGACTGGATGCCGGAAGCATACCGCAAAACCAATCTTCGGCAGATCAGTCAGCATGCGCATAGCGAAGTAGTGGGTATGCTGCCCGAAGGGAACTGGATCAGTCGTGCACCTTCTTTAAAACGTAAAGCAATCCTTATTGCCAAAGTGCAGGATGAAGCCGGCCATGGTTTGTATTTGTATTGTGCAGCAGAAACGCTGGGCATGAGTCGTGAAGAAATGATTGATGATTTACTTAGGGGGAAAGCCAAATATTCATCCATCTTTAATTATCCATCATTAACATGGGCCGATATGGGCGCTATCGGCTGGCTGGTGGACGGTGCTGCCATCCTAAACCAGGTGATGCTCTGCAGAACATCATACGGACCGTATGCAAGAGCAATGGTACGGATTTGCAAAGAAGAAAGTTTTCATCAGCGGCAGGGATTTGAATCACTGCTTGTTTTATCAAAAGGAACTGCAGAACAAAAAGAAATGTGCCAGGATGCAATCAACCGTTGGTGGTGGCCCAGCCTGATGATGTTTGGACCCAAAGACAGTGAAAGCACCAACAGCGATCAAAGCATGAAGTGGAAGATCAAACGTAAAAGCAATGATGAACTGCGACAGAATTTTATTGATATGATTGCTGAGCAGATAAAGCTTCTCGGTATGACTTTACCAGATCCAAACCTGAAATGGAATGAAGAACGCAGGCATTATGATTTTGGAGAAATCAACTGGGAAGAATTCTGGAATGTGGTAAAAGGAAACGGCCCCTGCAATAAACAACGCTTAGATGCAAAACGAAAAGCACATGAAGAAGGCAGGTGGGTGAGAGAAGCAGCAGCAGCACATGCAGAAAAACAAAAGAAACCCCTAACCCCTAAAGGGGCTTTAGCGACAGCTTAATAAAACTTAACAGCATACGTTATGAACTTTCAAATAAGAAAATTTTATTACGGAGATATCCCAGATACGAATACAGGAGGGAACTCTGAAAATGAGTTCTCTAAAACCCCTCCGCCAACTGGCGGAGCTGAGGGGACCTGGCCTTTATGGGAAGTATTCATCCGCAGCAAACAGGGATTGGATCATAAACATGTGGGCAGTTTAAAAGCCGCTGATGCACAAATGGCTATTGAAAATGCAAGAGATGTTTATACAAGGAGAATGGAAGGCGTAAGCATTTGGGTGGTTGAAAGCAAATACATCCATGCAAGTAACCCCGATGATGCAGAGAGTTTATATGACCCCGCCAATGATAAAGTGTATCGTCATCCTACTTTCTACGATTTGCCTGATGAAGTAAAACATATGTAAGTTGAGAGCAGGAATTTGTATTTTGGAATAAGGAATTAGTCCTTAAACTACAACCATAACGATGGATTACAAAGGTTATAAAGATTTAGAGTGTTATAAAGAAGCAAGATTGCTTAGAATTTTTATTTCAGAGTTGGTAAAGAAATTCCCAAAAGATGAAAAATTCCTTTTAACCCCACAGGTCGTTGATTCATCACGATCAGTAACAAGAAATATGGCCGAAGGGTATGGAAGGTATACATTTACTGATACAAGAAATTTTTTCATCATTGCAAGAGGCTCAATAACCGAAACAATGGAACATCTTACTACAGCTTTTGATGAAAAGTATATAACAGAAGAAGAGTTAAAAACTGGTGAAGATAAATGCGAATTGGTTTTTAAACTTACAAACGGATATATCGGCTATCTTGACAAATCTAAAGCTGCTGCCAAACCCAATTCCAAATTACAAAATCCTAATTCCTGATTAATGAACGTCTCTCGTATAGATTATACATTACACCTGGCAGATACAACTCTAATCCTGTCGCAGCGCAACAGCGAATGGTGCGGGCATGGGCCAATTCTTGAACAGGATATCGCCATCACAAATATTTCTTTGGATCTCATCGGTCAGGCAAGAAATTTTTATCAGTATGCTGCCTTATTAATCGGAAATGCCGACGAAGATCAGCTTGCATACCTGCGTACAGAAAGAGAATTTAAAAATCTGATACTTGTTGAACAACCAAATATTGATTGGGGGCAAACCATACTTCGTCAGTATTTATTCAGCCAGTTTCAATTTTTGTTATACCGGCAATTACAGAATCATACGGATGAACAGTTAGCAGCCATTGCAGCAAAAGCATTAAAAGAAACAACCTATCATCTCCGCTGGAGCAGTGAGTGGGTGATCCGTTTAGGTGATGGTACAGAAGAAAGCCATGTAAAAATGTTACATGCAATTGATGAACTGTGGAGATATACAGGTGAAATGTTTTCTCCTGCTGCTTATGAAAAAGCAATAGGAATTGATGTTGCAGCATTACAAGAAGATTGGATCCAGAATGTGATTCAGGTATTTGATGAAGCAACATTACCAGTTCCTGTCAACACATTTATGCAAACAGGCGGTAAAGAAGGAATACATACTGAACATCTCGGTTTTATTTTAACTGAACTGCAATACCTGCAAAGAACTTATCCCGGTGCTAAATGGTAACTACAGTTGACATATCAGAAAAAAAAATCTGGCAAATACTCGAAACAGTAACAGATCCTGAAGTACCAGTATTAACCATTCATGATTTAGGTATTGTAAGAAATGTTGTTTTAAAAGTCTCCCCTTCGGGGGGAGATTTAGAGGGGGCCGAAATCATTATTACACCTACTTATACTGGCTGCCCTGCTATGGATATGATCGCCATGAATATCCGCCTGGCATTAGCAGAGCATGGCTATAAAAATGTAACAGTAACAACAGTGCTTTCGCCTGCATGGACCACCGACTGGATGACGGAAGAAGGAAAACAGAAATTGAAAGCTTACGGTATTGCACCGCCCAATCCAAAACAGCAGGTATGCAACGACAAACTGTTTGCTGCAGCTGAAGCAGTTCAATGTCCTCATTGCAGCTCGCATCATACAGAACGGATCAGTGAGTTTGGATCAACTGCCTGTAAAGCATTATATCAATGTGATGAGTGTAAAGAACCATTTGATTATTTTAAATGTCATTGATATTTGAGA
Organism: Lacibacter sp.; assembly: GCA_040081135.1. GTDB lineage: Bacteria > Bacteroidota > Bacteroidia > Chitinophagales > Chitinophagaceae > Lacibacter. Next base: position 4,879 of record JBEBHT010000014.1, read on the forward strand.
ATGTAATAATATAGTTCCGATATTTATTTGAAATAGTATTTCTAAATCAACCAGCCATGTCAACTGTTTTATTCGAAATAAAAAACTCTATTGCGTTCATCACACTTAACCGTCCGGATAAATTCAATGCATTTAACCGGGAGATGGCATTGTTGCTGCAAAACATTTTAGATGAATGTGCATCACTGAATGAAATCCGCTGTGTGTATATCACCGGGGCTGGAAAGGCTTTCAGCGCAGGGCAGGACATTGGTGAACTGGTGGGTGAACATAAAATGGAGCTTGCACAAATCCTGTCGGAACATTATAACCCCATTGTAAAACGTATCCGCAATATGCCAAAACCGGTTATTGCCGCAGTAAATGGAGTTGCAGCCGGCGCAGGTGCCAACATAGCTTTATGCTGCGATATTGTTATCGCAGCTGAATCTGTTTCTTTCATCCAGGCTTTTTCAAAAATCGGTTTGATACCGGACAGCGGTGGTACTTTCACCTTACCCCGTTTAATCGGCTGGCAAAAAGCAAGTGCGTTGATGATGACGGGTGATAAAGTATCAGCGAATGAAGCTGAACGAATGGGAATGATTTATAAAGTTTTTGCTGATGTTACGTTTGAAGAAGAAAGTAAAAAAATTGCCCATACACTTGCGCAGATGCCAACCAAAGGACTTGCCTATACAAAACATACACTAAATTATTCTTTCAGAAATTCATGGGAAGAGCAACTGGAACTGGAAGATCAGTTTCAGCAAAAAGCAGCTGTTACAAAAGATTATACGGAAGGTATTAGTGCGTTTTTAGAAAAGCGGCAGGCAACATTCAAAGGCGAATAATTTTTTAATTCAATAATCATTTTATGAGCAGCCCGCAACAGGTAGTGGCACACATGATGCAAAACGATTTATTCAGCCAGTGGCTGGGTATTGAAGTCATTGAAATAAAAGAAGGCTACAGTAAAATAAAGATGACCGTTCGTAAAGAAATGATCAATGGTTTTGGCATTGTACATGGCGGTGTTGCTTTTTCATTAGCCGACAGTGCTTTTGCATTTGCCTGTAACAACCGCAATAATTTATCTGTAGCACTTGATACATCTATTAACTTTCTAAAACCGATTCATGTTGATGACCGGTTAACAGCTGAAGCAAAAGAATTACATAACGGAAAATCCACAGGGTTATATCATATTTCCATTTACAATCAGAATGATCACCTGGTAGCACAATTCAAGGGAACCTGCTATAGAACCAATAAGCCATTGATTTGATAAATTTTAAAACAATATGCTGCTGATACCACCCGGGTTTTACTCAACAAGCCCGGGCCTGCATTTTTATAAACAGTTGATAAATTCGAAACAATTGTAGTTTTACTCTATTTTAAGTTCTGATAAAAAAAATAAACAAAAAGTTGGTTGATTCCCTAAATCTGCTATACTTTTGTTGTCTATCTGATCCAATCCCCTGACAATCCCCCATTTTATCTTATTCATCCGTCATCCCTTATCCCCTGAATACAATTTAGTTTTCAAATCCTTGCGATAACCTGAGGTCCATCTCCTTTTGAGCCTATTTTTTATTGTACCAAAAATTTGAAAACATGAAAATCTCTACTTACCTGAAAGGAGCCCTGACTCTATTTGTACTCTTTTCTTCAATCTCTGCAAAACTGGTTGCTCAAACTGCAGCAATCACTCCAGCAAATTCAACGATTACTGCTAACGGCTCTCAAACGTTTACAACAACGACTACCAGCTTCGGCAGTAATAACGACAACAGAACTTTTGTGTACACCGTTTCTGGTCCAGGTGCCACTATACCTGCAAGCCCTGCAACGTTTAATTGCAGTACTGGTTGTAACACCGAAAGTCATACGTTTCAATTTCCAACTGCAGGGGTTTATACAGTTTCTGTAACTGTTACACAAACACAGAATGGTTCAGCCGTTGCAACAACTTCAACTACATTAACAGTAACCCCACCACCTCCTCCTGCAGTAACTCTTGCACCAACTCCTTCAGTATCTGAAGTTGTTGGTGGCAGCCTTAATTTCACATCCTCTACTGCAAATTTTACAGGAAGTGGAACTATTACTTATACATGGTCAGTCTCCCCGGGTACTGATGGCGAAGAATTTGTAATTCCTGCAGGGAACAGCAGCAGTAAGAATATCATATTCAATGCAGCCGGTGAATACACTGTTAGCGTTGTTGCCAGCAGGGGAAGCGAAGTGGCAGCTTCACCAATAACTACGGCTACTGTTTTTCAACCAAATCTCTACTCTACTTCCGGAACAGGAACAATCAAAGCATATAAGGTTAACCCGATTTTTGGTTCTGTAACAAATGGCCCGGTTGATCTTATTTCGCCTTCCTCCAGTACGGCGGGTTTAGGAAAAAATAAAGCAAATGCAAACGACCCTAACGGAAATCTGTATTACATCCTCAATACATCAAACAATGATGGGCAGGTAGAAATTTATTCTATGAGTCCAACCGGTACAGGTAATACATCTGTAGGAACAATTGACCTGAACGGTGCAGGTAACACCACCAGTCTTGGATTTGTACGAATTGGTTTTGATGCAAATGGTAAAGGCTGGATCATTGCAGGTGATGGTTCTGCCAATATTTACATTGCTTCTTTCCAGGGTAATGGCACAAATGCAATCACCAATATTAATACATACGGCAATACCTCACTTGCTTTCAGCGGTGGTGGTTCAGCTGCTGATTTTCAGAATGGCGATTTAGCAATTGGTCCCAATGGTGTTTTGTATGCATTGGCCAATGTAACGGGTGCAGATACTTACATTTATACACTTAACTCATTAGCTAATCCAACAACACTTAGCCGGAAATGGATTGTGCAGACTGGTGGTGCATCTTTTGCCGGAACAAGTGTAAACGGTGTTGCATGGACACAAACAGGATCATTACATATTTCAACCGGAAACGGCCTGTATTTTATTGATCAAACAACTGCAAACGGCGCAACAGGAACTGTACAGAGTTTCCTTATCAGCAGCGTTAGCGGATTAACTGATCTGGCATCAAGTGAATTCCCATCAAATTCAACACTTCCGGTTTCATTCGGCGAAATCAGTGTAAAAAAATCAGGAGCAAATGCTGAACTGAGCTGGATTACATTGAACGAAATTAATAATGATTACTTCCTTGTTGAACGCAGCGAAGATGGTATCAACTTTAAATCAGCAGGAAAAGTATTTGGTAAAGGTGGTTCCGCATCTCAGCAATTCTACAACTATCTCGATCCAATCAACTCTTCTGCGAAAGTGATTTACTATCGATTGAAACAGTTTGACCTGGATGGAAAAACATTTTTCTCCAACACCGTTTCATTGCGCATCAGCGGAATTAAACTTAACAACTATACTGTATATCCTAATCCGTTTGCAAGTGACATAAAACTGCAGATAGAAACAGAGAAACAGACAGCAATGACTGTACGGATCAGTAATGTATCTGGTCAGGTTGTTGTAAACAAACAGGTAAGTCTTCAGAAAGGCCAGAATATTGTAGTGGTTCCAAACCTTGAATCACTGAAACCGGGCATGTATATCGTAGAAATGATTTCTATCGATTGGAAACAGACTCTGAGAGTAACAAAGCAATAAAAAAGAAGGATATTTTACTATCCGGAACAAACCCCTCTTGCCACTATGCAGAGGGGTTTTTGTTTGCCTGAATAAATACAAATTCCCGTACCCGCTGTCAAAAAACTATCTTTGCCGCCATTTTATGGAAAAGAACTTTATTGATTATATACGGGTATTTTGCCGCAGCGGACACGGTGGTGCAGGAGTTAAGCATTTTATGCGCAACAAATTAACGGCTATGGGCGGACCCGATGGTGGTGATGGCGGCCGTGGTGCACATATTATTTTAAGAGGCAATTCACAACTCTGGACCTTACTGCATCTCCGTTATTATAAGAATGTACTGGCCGAAGACGGCATTCCCGGTGGAAAGAACAATATGACCGGTCGTGACGGGAAAGATATTATCATTGAAGTTCCTCTTGGTACTATTGCCCGTGATGAAATAACTGGTGAAGTGGAAGCCGAAATTCTGGAAGAGGGTCAGCAGGTAATTTTATTAAAAGGCGGTCGAGGTGGTTTGGGTAATGCCAACTTTGCAACACCTACCAATCAGGCACCTGAACATGCGCAACCGGGAGAGCCCGGCGTGGAAGGCTGGAAAGTGCTTGAATTAAAGGTGTTGGCCGATGTAGGTTTAGTTGGATTTCCGAATGCCGGTAAATCAACCCTGCTTTCATCTATAACTGCTGCAAAACCAAAGATTGCTGATTATGCGTTTACAACACTCACTCCGCAATTAGGTATGGTTGAATACCGTGATGGAAAAAGTTTTTGCATTGCTGATTTGCCAGGTATCATTGAAGGTGCTGCTGAAGGAAAAGGTTTAGGTCATCGTTTTCTCCGACATATTGAACGCAATGCAGTCTTGTTATTTTTAATTCCTGCTGATAGTAATGATCACCGCAAAGAATTTGAAATACTGCACAATGAGCTGGAAGAATACAATCCTGAAATGCTGCAGAAAGAATTCATTATTGCGGTGAGTAAAAGCGATATGCTGGATGATGAGCTGAAAGCTGCCATTGAAAAAGAATTGCCAAAGAATATTCCGCATGTGTTTATCTCTGCTGTTACCGGCCAGGGACTTCCCCAGCTGAAAGATATTTTGTGGCAGAAGTTGAATGCATAAAAAGCAGGCATTATTTTCAGTGAAAAGAAAACCTTGAAAAAATTCCTTTCCATAACCGCAACAGACCTGCTGCAGAATTTTTCAGTTAAAAAATATGGAATTGCAGCAGCAATCATTTGCATTACCTGTTACATCAATTATTTTTCAGGTTTTAAGTTTTGGCTACGGGGTGAAGATTTTCTTTTTTCACTTGCATGGTATTTCAGTTTATTCTTTATCTTTTTTCTTGCGGGAATTTTTATTGAAGTAAAAATTGTTTCTTTTAAAAACAACCTGCTGCTTTTTTTATTATTTGCTGCCCCCTTTTTGTTTGCTTTAAAAGTAGCAACTCCCTTTACCCGCTTACTGGAAGTAACAGATACATACAAACATGCATTTCAACAGCCTGCATCCTGGCTGGGGGGAGTAATTCTTGTTTCCGGTTTACTTTTAGTAATACACAGGTTTACAGAAGGGAAATGGGGTTTATATGGTTCAAAAAAAACAAGTTCGCTCAGCCCATACTTTTTTTTGATTTTGCTGATGATTCCTTTGCTTCTCTGGGCTTCCATGCAACACGATTTTTCACTTGTGTATCCAAGAGCTAAGGTAATTACAGAAAGTCTTGGTAACGAAGCAAAGCCCTGGCACTATGTATTATTTGAAGCTGCTTATACTTCTGATTTTATTACCATCGAATTATTTTTCCGGGGTTTTCTGATTATTACATTAAGCAGAGTGCTGGGTAAGCAAAGCATTCTGCCGATTGCTTTATTCTATTTTTCCATTCATCTTGGTAAGCCGATGTTTGAAGCTATCAGCAGTTTTTTTGGAGGTATTATTTTGGGCACCATCGCATATCAAAACAAAAGCATCTGGGGAGGCTGGCTGGTGCATGTAAGCATTGCATTGCTGATGGAATTATTTGGTTATCTACTTCACACGGCATAGCCGGCGGCGAAGCAGTATTTTAACAGCTTACTGTATTTCCTTTCTTTATTTTTATACTTTAATCAATCTCCATGAAGAAAATATTTTTCATCTGTTTACTGACTGCATTCTATTACTCCCTTCCTGCACAAACTGTAAGACAACTCCGTAAGTCGGTTACTTTGAAGATGCCGAAAGGGCCCGGTGAAAATGGCGGTACGGTTGCCATCAATTTAAAAAACCGTTTTTATTATGCAACTATTGCCGGCAACAAAACATACAGCATTGCTTATTTCAACGCAGTGGGCGAAATGGTTTCGCCTCCTGATCTTGCCTTACTTGCCGATGTAAGAGGAATGTGGTATAGCCCGGCTTTGAAAACCATGCAGGCTAATGCATTTGGCAGCATTGGCTGGGTAAATTATGTACTGGATGATGCCGGTATACCTTATGATGTGAAGCCTTTTTTGAGCGGACAGTTACAGCCCTTTCCCAATTCAGTAGCCCAATACAATCAGCGGGAAAACCTGGTGCATTTCTTAAAAGGATCAACAGTTGTGGCTTATGATGCCGCAACCGGAAAAGAAGTAAAAGAAAAAACTGTTTTATTAAAAACAGGCTATTCTAAAAAATCCCCTCCTCCGGCAGGATTACTGATTGATTCAGCAAGAGTTTTACCGCAATACAATTCCACTACCGTTCTTTATACAGGTATCAGCAATGCAGAATTTGGTTTACTGAATCTCCAAACCAATGAAATTGAATTGTACAGCAGAGCAGATGGATTACTTACACAGAAATTAAAACTTCCTGCCGATGCAAGACCAAACGACAAGCTGAATTTCAGCTTCTGCAATAATGTTTATTTCATCTACGATGTGTCAACAAGATCCTGGTTTGGGTATCGCTGATATTCATTTTGTTCCTATTTTCGGCTGATGCAGCAATGTCTTTTCTGTGGTCACAAGGTGCAGCTGGTACATGTACACGGTCATTATCAATGCCCGGTATGTTTTACCAATGCATTACCCTGTTGTGACGGAGATAATTGCCATACCAACCAGTACTTTGATGAGAATGTTATAGCGGCTGGGAAAAAGCCGGGCAGTCCTTCTGGAGATCCAGTGTGCGACGCCCATGGAGCTGACTAATTTACCGCTGACGGATACCTAATTCTGATCCTTCTTTACAATCTGTTTTTCCCGTACGTTTGCTGCCATAAAAAGAATGTCGTTATGAAAAAATTTTTAGTTACGGTTGTTTTTGCACTTACGCTGTTGCGTACGTATGCAGATGAAGGCATGTGGCTGCCTCTTTTATTGGGCGAGCAGGTATATGCTGATATGCAGAAAAAAGGATTGAAGCTCACCAAAGATCAGCTTTACAACATCAACAAAGCATCGTTGAAAGATGCCATCATCATTTTTGGAAATGGATGTACCGGCGAAATTGTAAGCAGCCAGGGTTTGATTTTTACCAATCACCATTGCGGTTATGATGCTATTGCAACTTCATCAACTGTTGAACACAATTATCTGCGTGACGGTTTTTATGCAAAAAGTCAGAAAGAAGAAATCCGCAGCGGTTTAACTGTACAGTTTTTAGTGCGTATTGATGATGTAACAAAAGAAGTACTCGACTCATTAGGTACAATGCTTGGCAAAGCAAGAGCCGATAAGCAGGCTGCTGTATTATCTGCCATCAACAAACGCTTATCAAAATCAGACGAATCAATTGAATGCAGAGTTAGTCCCTTGTTTAAAGGCAATCAGTTTTTAGCATTCGTTTATCAGCGTTACCGTGATATTCGTTTGGTAGGCGCTCCTCCTGAAAGTGTTGGAAAGTTTGGTGGTGATACAGACAATTGGGAATGGCCACGTCATACAGGAGACTTCAGTGTGTTCCGTGTTTACATGAGTAAAGATGGCAAGCCTGTAGAATACAATGAAGAAAATGTTCCATTGAAACCTAAATATTTTTTACCGGTTTCTATCCGTGGATTGAAAGATGGAGATTTTGCAATGACATGGGGTTATCCCGGCAGCACCAACCGATATGAAACTTCACTGGGTGTAAATCTTGCAACTGATATTAATAATCCAACATTGGTGAAGTTGCGTGATGTACGTTTGAAATACATGTTTGTTGAAATGCAGAAAGATCCCGGCACCAAATTAAAACTCGCCAGCAACTATGCAAGCGTTGCCAACTACTGGAAGTTTTATGATGGTGAAACCAAACAGTTATTGAAGTATGATGTGTTTGGGCAAAAACAAAAAGCTGAAGCCGACTTTATGAAATGGGCAAAGGAAAAACCTGATTATGCCGCCATTTTTCCTGAGTGGGAAAAAACATATACGGCATGGCGTCCTTATGCAAAGCACCGTGTGTATATGAATGAAGGAATTTTTGGTTCACCATTGATTGCATTTGCTGCCAGCCTGCTTCAACTGGAAGCAGCCATACTGAAACCAAATTCAACAAAAGAGGATGTAAAAAGAGTAATGGCCGCAACTGTTGAAGCAAGAAAAGAATTTCTTGCCGAGCATGATGCAGTAAGTGATCAGAATATCCTTGGTGCAGTATTAATGATGTATTATAAAGATGTTCCGAAAGAACAGCACCCGATCAGTTATTTTGAAACAGTGAAAGGAAGCTATGGTGATTTAAAAGACGAAGCGAACTGGAAAAAATATGCTGCTTCCGTATTTGCCAACACGATGATTTTAAATGAGGAAAAATGGAATGCCTTTGCTGCCAATCCGGATGGAGTAAAATTGCAGGAAGATCCTGCCTTCTTTATTGCCAGTGCTTTCTATAAAAACTGGAGTGTGAAGTTCCTTCCACGTTTCCAGGAATTCACCATTAAGAATAATGATCTCGGGCGATTGTATTTAAGAGGAATCATGGAAATGAATCCTTCCAAATCAAAGAAGATGTATCCCGATGCTACGTTCACTATGCGTGTATCGTATGGTAATGTAAAAAGTTATGTGCCGAGGGATGCTGTGAAGTATGATTATGTTACCACAGCAAGTGGTCTTCTTGAAAAATACAAAGCAGGCGATTATGAATTTGATCTTCCGTCAAAACAAATTGAACTGTTGAAGAAAAAAGATTTCGGTCAGTACATTGATAAAGTCCGTAAAGATCTTGTTGTTGGTTTTATTACCACCAATGATATCACCGGAGGTAACAGTGGTTCACCTGTAATCAATGCCAATGGCGAATTGATCGGCCTTGCCTTTGATGGCAACTATGAAGCATTGAGTCATAAGATTGCTTTTGATAAAGATCTCAACCGCACCATTTGTGTTGATATCCGTTATGTATTGTGGTGTATTGATAAGCTAGGTGGCGCTTCAAATTTGATTAAAGAATTGAAGCTGGTGAAATAAACCGCTGATGAATTTGATGAACTGATTTATATAAAAAGAGTCCCGCCTTCGGCGGGACTCTTTTTATTAACTTCGTTCTATGCAACTCCAAATCTCTTCCATCGAAATTTACAAACTTTGCATTCCACTAAAGCAACCTTTTGTAATTTCTCTGGGTACACAATATGATGCTGATAATATTTTAGTAATCATCCGCACCAACGAAGGCCTCAGCGGTTATGGCGAATGCAGTCCATATATGAGTATCAATGGTGAAAGCATGAACACCTGTTATATTGTCGGGCAATATTTAGCTGCTGCTTTAAAAGGAAAAGATCCGTTACAGATAGAAGAATGTGTAACAGCAATGGATCGTGTCATCACAAGAAATGAAAGTATCAAAAGTGCATTTGATATGGCATTGTATGATATAGCAGCACAACATGCTCAACAGCCTTTATATCAATTTTTAGCCGGCAGTAAGAATAAAATTATTTCAACAGATATGACTGTTGGTTTAGGTTCACCTGAGAAAATGGCCAATGAAGCACTGCAGTATAAAACAGAAGGTTTTCCTTCCATCAAGGTAAAACTGGGAACTACAACAGAAGCCGATGTGGCAAGGATCAAAGCTATCCGTACAGCAATTGGCAACGAACTTCCTTTACGCATTGATGCCAACCAGGGATGGACTGTGGATACTGCTATTACAACGCTAAATGCATTAAGCGCATTTGGAATTGAGCATTGTGAAGAACCAATTGCCCGCTGGAACTATATGGAATTGCCAAAGGTGAGAAAGAACAGCCCAATTAAAATCATGAGCGATGAAAGTTGTTTTGATGAACATGATGCAGAGCGCTTAGCTGAAATTAATGCTTCCGATTATTTTAATATTAAATTGGGAAAGAGTGGCGGCATTTATCATGCATTGAAAATTGTTGAAGTGGCAAAAGCACACAACATTAAATTACAGGTAGGCTGTTTTATGGAAAGCCGCCTCGCTATAACAGCTCTTGTTCATTTTGCTTACTGCAGCGATTTGATTGTACATTATGATTTAGATACTCCTTTGATGCTGAAAGAAGATCCCATTGTTGGCGGTATGGTTTTTAAAGAGAATGGGGTTGTAGATATAGATGAGGCCGTTGGAATTGGAGTGAAAGTAGATGATGGGTATTTGAAAACACTGGAATCAACACAAGTTTAATATTGTACTTCACTTTTCAATACAGCTTCAACATCCATTATGGATGATGACCGGACAAGAATTATCCCTTCTTTATTCAGCAGCATATATGTAGGAAACTCGTCTACTTTCATTACATCAATCACATTTGCACCCTGCACACCACTTTCTTTATACTGAAACAACTGTGACCAGTTCAATTTATAACGTACAATATATTCTTTGGTTCGGGGAATGTACTGCCTGTCTTCATAAGGAAAACCATAAACATTTATTTTTTGGTGATACTTCTTTTCCATTGATACAATTTCAGCAAAGTCTTTAATGCAAGAGTCAGATTCTGTTTGCCAGAAATGCAGCAGTGTATAACCCGGAGATTCTTTAAACTGAATATCGATCAGTTTTCCTGTGAGTAAGTCCTTACCAGATAATGAGCGAAGCTTTGTTCCAACAGTGGGACCATTTTCCTGGGCTGTTGCTGCAACGCTGTTAAGCAAAAATAATATGAACAGAAATTTGCGCATACTCAAACACAAAGTTATGCTTCTTATTTCTCATCCTTCCATCTCCACAAATGCACACAGGCATAGGTGCGGTAGGGTCGCCACTTTTCAGCCACCTTGTGCATTTGTTCATAGAGCAACTTTTTGCTCGATGTATCTAATTTGTAGAGTTTGGTCATTGCCTGCTGTATTCCCAGATCGTCAACAGGAAATACATCTTCATGCTGTAATGCAAACATCAGGATCATTTCTGTCGTCCACTTTCCAACTCCCTTGATCTGGATAAGCTTCTGCTGCACTTCCTCGCTGCTCATTTTGTACAGATGTTTATCATCCAATCCTTCTTCAATAAAAAAGCGGCAGACGTTATGTACATAGTTTGTCTTTGCATTACTCAGTCCAATTGCACGGAGTGTTTCAAATGGTGTGTCCAAAATTTGCTGAGCGGTCGGTTCTTTCTTTCCATACAAAGCAAGAAAACGTTTGTAGATGACATCGGCTACTTTGGTGGATAGCTGCTGGCTCATGATAGATGCACAGAGATAGAGATAAATTTTCTTTCTCCTCAGCAGCTCATGCGGATCCTGCAGTTCTAAAACCTTTCTGAACTTTTTGTCTTTCGACAGATGTAAAATATACTCAGACATCAGGAACCTGTTTTATTAAAAAGAATAACTCATTCCTCCATCCCTTTCATCTTTGAGTTGAATGCCCAGTTCAGCCAGTTGATTCCTGATCTTATCGCTTGTAACAAAATCCTTTTTTGTTTTTGCCTCTTTCCGCAGATCAATCAGTAATTGCATTACTGCTTTCAGTTTGTCATTTTCTTCACCACTGATATTTTTTAAACCGAGGATATCCTCAATATAGACTTTGAGCTGTGTCTGCATCAATGCAATGGTTGTACTGCTCAATGCATCTGCAGCAATATGTTTATCCTTCATACCATTGATCACCGGCACCAGTTCAAACATATTCGCCAGCACTTTGGCGGTATTAATATCATCATCCATAAACTCATCCAATTCAGCAACAAGCTTATTTACTTTTGCATCAAGTTCACTGTCTTTCGCATCGTACTTCTTACCTCCTGCATCGTACTTCGATATCCATTCATACGCTTCCCACAAACGCTTCAATCCTTTTTCTGCAGCCTGCAGTGCATCATTGCCAAAATCAAGTGTACTTCTGTATTGTGTTTGCAGAATAAAAAAGCGAACGGTCATCGGGTGATAGGCTTTCTCCAGCAATGGATGATTACCACTGAAGAGTTCTGTTAACTTAATTACATTGTTATAACTCTTCCCCATCTTCCGTCCGTTGATGGTGATCATATTATTATGAATCCAGTAACGAACCGGTGCCACATGATTGCAGATAGTACTCTGTGCAATTTCACTTTCATGATGCGGAAATAATAAATCCATACCGCCGCCATGAATATCAAACTCAGCACCTAAATATTTTGTAGCCATAGCCGAGCATTCAATATGCCAGCCGGGAAAACCAACGCCCCATGGACTTTTCCAGCGCATGATATGTTCAGGTGCTGCATTTTTCCATAAAGCAAAATCAGCACGATCCTTTTTTTCTTCCTGTCCTTCCAGTTCTCTTGTTGTTTCCAGCAAATCATCAATCACTCTTCCGCTCAGCTTTCCGTAATCATGACTCTCTGCATATTTTTTTACATCAAAATAAACGGATCCATTTTTTACATAGCCATAACCTGCTTCAATGATCTGTTCAATCATTCCAATCTGTTCAACAATATGTCCTGTTGCTGTTGGTTCAATTGACGGTGGAATCGTATTGAACTGATCCATCGCCCAATGATACAGATTAGTGTATTTCTGCACCAGCTCCATTGGTTCCAGCTTTTCAAGAATTGCTTTTTTTGAAATTTTATCTTCTGCTTCTCTGCCTTCTTCTTCAAAATGTCCTGCATCGGTAATGTTACGTACATAACGAACCTTGTATCCCAAATGCATCAGGTAACGGTACAAAACATCAAAAGTAACATAAGGCCGTGCATGACCCAAATGACTTTCACCACTTACAGTTGGTCCGCACACATACATGCCCACATGACCGGGCGTAATGGATTTAAAGATTTCTTTCTGACGTGTGAGTGAATTATAAACTTTTAACTGCGACATAAACTTGTATGATTGGAAATGAAGAATTGTTGTATACGGGAGACCGGTTGCATCATCAGCAACAGCAGTTACAACAACAATATTGGGAGAAATTCCTCATTGAAACAAAGATAGGATTTCCGCTGTTTAATTACCGGGGATTTTGAAATCCGAAATCACCGGGTTATGATCGCCGGGCGAGGGGCGAATGATCTGCACCTGCTTCAGTTCAAGCTGTTTACTGTGCAGCACATAATCAATCCTCAGCGTGGGTGAAAGAAACTGGAATGTGCGGCCAATACCCCAACCCTTTTCAGTATAAGAATCGTATAAATTTTTGCTGATGGTTTGGTACGCATACGAATTAGGCACATCGTTCATATCGCCGCAAATAATTACCGGATAAGGACTTTGATCAATCTCGGCTTTTACATCCAATGCCTGGCTGGCACGTAACAGGTAAGCAGTACGCATTTTGCGGATAATATTTTTACCACGGCTTTGCACATTATCCATATCCTGCTGATCAATATTTTCAATAAACTCATACTCATTTTTTCCAAAATGCATGCTTTGCAGGTGAATATTGAAGATGCGGATGGTATCTGTATTCACTAAAATATCGGCCCACAAAAATGTATGATTGTATTCTTTCAGGCTCTGCACTTTCTTCCATTGCAGAATGGGATGGTTTGAAAAGATGGCCACACAAAAAGGATGATAGCGTTCATTTTTTTGTTTGAGGTTTGTATGCACTCCAAAAGCCCTGTCGTTGGCAGCAACAACATATTTAAATCCCAACTTCTGTTTTACTTTTTCAAGCGTTATAGACGATGAACTGTCAAGCGAAAACACAAACTCCTGCACTGCTAAAACATCTGCATGAAAATCCCTCGCTTCCCTCATCATACCTGCATCAAGCTTTCCGTTGTTTTCAAAAAAATTAAACAGGTGTGTGTTCCATGTTGCCACCCTGAAATCAGTATCGTTTTTTGTTTTCTTTTTTGCTGAAGGATGAAATCCGATTAATGAGCCAATCAGATTCCAGCATAATAACAAAGTAATAACCGGAATCCAAACCAGTTTCCGTTTTGCAAATAACCAGAAAACAAGAAAACCAATTTGCAGAACAAGCAGGAAAGGCAGCAGCAATGCAAAAAGATTAATAAACCATGATACCCGCTGATTGGTAATGGGCAAAACATACAGCAGCAGCATACTCACACTTAACCCAACATTACAGATAATGAGGAAACGCTTGGTAATGTATCGGAGTATTTTTAACATTCAGCTTACAAAGTATCATTTTAAGCGAAAAAAATAAAATCTCATTTCAATTGAAAATCCGCAGTAAACGGGAAGTGGTCAGAAGCATGAATACGATCAATAAATGCATTTACAGGTTTCATTCGCTTATCAGAAAGTATATAATCAATCCGCAGTGTGGGAGAAATGAATTTAAATGAACGGCCGATTCCTTTTCCGGCTTCACGCTGTGCATCCAGTAAATTATATGATAATTTCTGATAAGTGTATGATACAGGTACATCATTAAAATCGCCGCAAACAACTACCGGGTAAGGGCTGTTCTCTACCTCGGGCAGAATGTTATTTACCTGTTGTGCCCGCATAGCATATGCAATTTTCATTTTTTTCAGAATTGCTTTTCCGCCGGGCAATGCATTTTCAACCTTTCCTTTTCTCACTTCTGAAAGAGCGTTGTAATCCTGACGGGTAAACAGAAGTGATTGCAGATGAAAATTAAACACCCTGATTGTATCGTTCTTCACTTTAATATCAGCATACAGGAAGTCACTGTTATTGGCATCAGTAGCCCTGATTGTTTTAACGGCAACGATTGGGTATTTTGAAAAAATCACTCCGCAATAAGTGAATTTGCTTTTGTATGGTTTGAAACTTTCATCTTCAAACCCGGCAGCACTGTATTGAAAACCAAGCTTCCTGCACATGCTGTCAAGACTGAGTTGATCATTTTTATCTTTTGCATACATCATTTCCTGTAATGAAATAATATCGGCATTCAGTTCTGTTATTTTATTAAGCATCGGTGTATCGAAAAATGTATAGTTCTGCTGATAATTAAACAGACGCACATTCCAGGTTGTGATGCGGAGTGAATGATCTGAAAAAATCCTTGCTTTTTCAGGCTCTTTTACCTTAAACGCATAAAAAACGGTAATAAACTTCCATGTTAATAATAGCGTAATTACAGGCAGCCAGCTCCATTTACTTTTGAAAAACAACCATACTACAAGGAAGCAAAGCTGAGCCAGTAATAAAAAGGGAAGTGTGATTGCAAAAAGGTTTATAAACCAAAAGTCGGACTGGTTCACATAAGGTAAAGCATGCAGCAGTAACAGACAACAGCTCAGCACTATATTACTGATAATAAAAAAATGTTTTAATATGATACGGGTCTTAGCTGTCATTTGCTTTACTCACTTGCATCATCCGCAGCCTTCTTCAATATATCTTTCTCTTCCTGGCTGAGTGATTCGTATCCTTTCTGACTGATCTTATCAAGAATTTCATCCACCCTTTGTTGGGTGATGTTTGGTTTCTTTGTGAATGGCTCTTGTCCTTTTGTATTATAGAACACCTCTTTTTTTATAGTTTTCTTTGGCGGCTTCTTTTCTTTTGGATCAAACAAATGAATAAACCAGCTGTAGAAACGATGCATCCAGCTGCTCCAATCATTTCCGCTTCGTACCTGTTTAATGTAAATAAAGCCCATAAACGCTCCCCCCAAATGCGCCAGATGATGAGGAAATGCAAAACTTGCAAGACCCGCAAAATCAACAATCACATAAATGAGTGTAATGATCCAGATAGGTATACCTCCATTGATCATTGGAAACACACGGTAATCAGGTGCTGTAACAGTTGCTGCAATAGCAACGGCCATTACACCTGCTCCACCACCTAAAAAACCAACTGCACTGGCCGCTTCTTTAAACTGCGGAAAAATATTTACAGACAGCATGTATAAAACTGCACCGGCAAGACAACCATAAAAATAAACGGGGATTACATGACGGTTACCCATCATATCCTGCAACAGATATCCAAATGCCCAGAGAAAAATCATATTGCCGATCATGCTCCACAAATCGGCATGACTGATCATATGTGTAATGATTGTCCATGGGCGGGTTAGTACTGTATAGGGATCATGAGACAGTGCCACCCAGTCAAGGATCTGAGTTTTGTATAAGTCTAACGGAATAGGTGTAAGCTGATAAACGATTTTAATGAACATCATGATCACAAACACCATCACATTAATAAAGATGAGCATCGTGAGTGAATCTCCATCCTCACCAAACCGTATTCTCTTTTTTCGTTCTGCCTGCAGATAGCTCATAGATAAATCATTTATCAGTAAAACGTTTTGCGGTTGTTTTTGTTCCAGAAGAGAACCAGTAAGAAACCAGCAAGTGCCCCTCCAAGATGTGCAAAGTGTGCAATATTATCTCCTTCAATTTTAGCAATGCCTCCAAATAAATCAATTGCCATCAATGCGGGAATAGCAAATTTCGCTTTAATTGGAATAGGAATAAACATCATAAACAGTTCAGTATTCGGAAACAGATAAGCGAACCCGACCATTAAACCCATAATGGCCCCTGATGCACCAACAGCAACTGTAAAATGTCCAACCAGCAACTGTGCTATTCCGGCTGCTAATCCACAAATAATATAGAATTGAAGAAATTTTTTCGAGCCCCAGAAATTTTCAAGTATTCTTCCAAACATCCAAAGAGTAAACATGTTGAAGAAGATATGCATGAACTGAATTCTGCCTAAATCATCTACTGATGCATGCATGAACATGTGTGTTACTAATTGCCACACTTTAAAATTTCCTGTATCAATACCCCACAATGCACCCCATACTTCTAATGGTATCCCTTTGTTACTGAAATAAATTTGCGCAATCCATACTACAATATTAATTGCCAGCAGGTTTTTAACAACGGGTGGTATACCATTAATTCCTCTGTACTGAGTCATTCTTTTCTTTGTTTATTATTCGAAAGTAGAAAATTATCCTTTTACATTAAGTGAACAAACATATAAGCTTTAACTCCTTAATATTAAAGCAGCCACATTTTCAATATGATGCGTGTGCGGAAACATATCAACCGGCTGCAATTGCTCTACCACATATTTTTCATTGAGCAGTTGCAGATCCCTTGCCTGTGTGGCCGGGTTACAGCTTACATACACAATACGTGGAGCAGCAATATCCAGCAATTTCTTCACCAGTTTTTCATGCATGCCGGCACGGGGCGGATCGGTAATGATCACATCGGGCCTGCCATGGTCTGCAAAGAAATCGTCCGTACAAACATCAATTACGTCACCGGCATAAAAAGAAGTATTGGTTAACCCGTTTACTGATGCGTTCTCTTTTGCATCTTCAATGGCCTCTGCTATTGCTTCCACACCAATAATTTTTTTCGCTCCTTTGCTGCAAAAAATGCCGATGCTGCCGGTACCGCAATACAAATCATACAGAATTTCATTACCGGTAAGCTGTGCAAACGCTCTTGTTACTTTATATAACTCTTCGCCCTGTTTGGTATTGGTTTGAAAAAAAGATTTAGCCCCGATCTTGAAAACAAACTCTTCCAGTTTCTCTGTTACATAACCGTTGCCGAAATAGATTTGCGGCTGCAGATCATAAATACTGTCGTTCCATTTTGGGTTGATGGTATACAGCAGGGTTGTAATTTCAGGAAACTCATTCAGCAGGGCATCGAACAAAAGTTTGCGGTCAGCATCTTCATCATGGCCAAATGTAATATTTACCATTACTTCGCCTGTTGTTGTCATCCTGAAGATCATTGTACGCAGCCAGCCCTTATGCTCACGGATATCATAAAACGTAAACTGGTGACGCACAGCAAACTCCCTTACAAAATTGCGAATTGCATTGTTCGGCTCCTGTTGCAAATAGCAGGTTTCAATGTCAATCACCTTGTCAAAAATACGGGGAACGTGAAAGCCCAGGGCACCGTTAAAAGGTTCTTCAACCTGCGGTTGATCTGCTGTAGCTTTTGCCCTTACCTCATCTCTTTTCAACAACTCTTCCCTTGTGAGATAGCGCTTGTTGCTGAACGTATATTCTAATTTGTTACGATAGTATCTGGTTTGTTTTGCACCAACAATTGGCAGCATGGCCGGTAATTCAATCCGGCCGATACGTTTCAGGTTTTGCTCCACTTCCCGTTGTTTATACTCCAGCTGCTTTTCATAAGGCAGCATCTGCCATTTACAACCCCCGCATAATCCAAAATGATCACAGAAAGGATTGGTACGGTCAGCAGAATACGAATGAAAATGAACAGCCCTTCCTTCGGCCCAGTCTTTTTTGCTTTTGCCGAGCTGAATATTCACCACATCACCGGGTACAGCGCCTTCAATAAAAATCACTTTCCCGTCAACACGGGCTATCGATTTACCTTCGGCTGCATAGTCTTCAACGGTTACCTGTTCCAGTATCCTGATTTTATTTTTCTTTCTCACGGCGCAAAGGTAACAATAGGACAGTTTGCAAATCGTTAACAGGTAGAGAAAGGTTTTTGAATAACTTTACCCATCTTATGCGAATGAAATATCCACAAAAATTATCGAGCTAATTTATACAGACAGCGATGATAATTTTTGTGGATATCCTATGTGGCCAAAGAGCCAATAAAAATGAACACATGAAAAAAGTACTCTTTTTCTTCCTTTTACTGGTCAGCAGTTTTTGTGCCTTAGCGCAGGGCTATCAACTCACCGTTAACTATAAACCGGTAGAGAAAGGTTATTTATACCTCGGCTATTATTTTGGTGAAAAGAAATATGTGCAGGATTCTGCCATTCTTCAGCCAAACGGCCAGGCTGTTTTCAGCGGAGCTGAGAAACTTACCGGCGGTCTTTACATCATTGTTGACCCTGAAAAGAAAAAATTCTTCGACATCCTCATTGATAAAGAACAGCAGTTTCAGTTAACGATTGATACGGCCAGCTTTATTATTTCCAGCATCACCGGTTCCACCGAAAACAGTTTCCTGGAAAATTATAAGTCCGCAACCAACCAGTTTTACCGCAATTACCAGGGCTGGCAAACAGAACTTGTATCAGCCAAAACAAAAAAAGACAGTATTGCCATTCAGCAAAAAATGAATGGAGTTGCTATGGCATCTCAGCAATGGAGGGATAGTTTTACAGTTACACATCCCGAAAGTTATTTATCGCTTTTATTCCGATTGATGAAAGAACCGGCATACAGTATAACAGGTGCTAAATCAAAACAGGACAGCATCAATGCGTTTTATAATTATAAAAAACAATACTGGCAGGATATTTCATTTGCCGACGACCGCTTACTGCGTACGCCCATGTTTGAGCAACGGTTGAACCGTTATATGGAAAGTGTTGTTTTCCGTCACCCCGACAGTATTAAAGTGGAGCTGGACAAATTTATACTGTACAGCCGCAGCAGTAAAATCATGTTCCGATATTTCATTAATAAGTTTACCAACGACTACATGAATCCCAAATACATGGGATTGGATGTGGTGTTCCTGCATCTATTTGAAAAATATTATATCACCAACCAGGTTGACTGGCTGGAGAAAAAAGATAAGGACCTTGTATTTAACCGTGCCTACAGTTTAATGGGCAATATTGTTGGTGAGCCTGCCGCTGAATTGAATTTGCTTGATACACTGGATAAAAAAGTAAACCTGTATTCCATTAAATCGCCTTACACCATTGTTGTGTTCTGGGATCCTGATTGCAGTCATTGCAGGGAACAGGTGCCAAAACTTGACAGCATGTACAGAAGCACCTGGAAAAAACAGGGAATACAATTGGTGGGAGTTTTGACCGATACAGTTAAAACAGATCTTACTAAACTTTCATTGGTAAAAAGCGCCTGGACCAAATACATCCGTGAACATCAGCTGGAAGGTTGGGTGCATTTGTATCAAACACCGCAAATGAAACAGGCAGAAGTAAAAAACAATCTTCCCGGCTTCAGGCAAACCTATGATGTATATCAAACACCTACAATATATTTGCTTGATGAACAGAAACGGATCGTAGCCAAAAAAATCAGCCCCGAACAGGTTGATGAGTTTCTGGAATTCAAACGCAATAATAAAACAAACCAACATCCTTAACCAGAACTTATGCGTAACATTCTATTAATCGTATTCATGGTTGCTTTTTTCAGCAGCCAGTCTCAAACACTATTTACTTACGGCACAACAAAAGTTGATCAAAAAGAATTCTGGCGTGCCTACAGCAAAAACAATAACGGAGCAACGGATGAAAAATCTATCCGTGAATATCTCGATCTGTTCATCCGGTTTAAATTAAAAGTACAAGCTGCAAAGGATGCGAAGCTGGATACGTTGCCAACCATTAAAAATGATATTGCGGGTTTCCGTGCACAGATTCTTGAACAGTTTCTGCGTAACCAGAGTGCAGGCAAGGATATCATTACAGAAGCAGTTGAACGCAGTAAAACAGAAATTGAAGCAGCTCATATTTTTGTTGCCTATGATAAAGACAGCGCAAAAGCAAAAGCACAAATTGATAAAGCTTACCAGCAATTGCAGTCGGGTGCTGATTTTAAAAAATTAGCAAGAGAGGTGTCAACCAATGCGTATGTAATTTCAACTGATGGATATATCGGTTATGTGTCTGTGTTTTCATTGCCCTATAATTTAGAAAATGTTTTATATGCATTACCGGCAGGTTCTTATTCAAAACCTGTAGCTGGTGAAAATGGTTATCATATTCTGAAAATGATCAGCAAACGGAATTCAGCTGGAACTCTGAAAGCTGCACAGATCCTGATTGCAATTCCTGCCGATGCAACAGCAGCAGAAATTGCTGCTGCAAAAACAAAAGCACAAACAGTTTACCAACTGGCAAAAAAAGGAGACAAGTTTGAAGACCTTGCACTGCAGTACAGTGAAGATAAAATGACCTTTCAAAATGGCGGCGTAATGCCCGACTTTGGTTTTACAAAATTTGATGTAGATTTCAGCAAAGCAGCTTTTGGTTTACAGAAAGATGGCGACATCAGTGAGCCTGTACAAACTTCTGCCGGATTTCATATCATAAAACGGATTTCATTAGCACCTGTTAAAACAGATATCATCGATCCGTTATTGCTGCAGGAGTATACCGATAAAGTAAGCAATGATTCCCGTATCAATATTGCCAATGCACGCATGAAAGAACAGATGCTGAAAGCAAGCGGTTACAAAGCATTGCCGTATAATGAAAAGCAATTATGGACATTAACAGACACGATGCTGAAAGCAAAAAACTATGCTTCCTTTTTTAAAGCCAATCAGCAAAAGCCTTTGTTCTTATTAAAAGATAAAACAGTCACCGTATCTGATTGGTTGAAGTTTGTAAAGAGTCAGCAAACAAACCCCAATGCTAAACTGCAGCTCGACTATAAAAATGTAATGAAGCAGTTTGTA
>JBEBHT010000244.1:0-6330 GCA_040081135.1 Lacibacter sp.
GGAAAATAGCGAAAGCTTTATTATCAAAAGCAGGAAGAAGAACGCTTCCTGCTGCAAGCAAAGCAGAGTTTTGCAGAAATTTACGGCGGGCAATCATGGCGGTTGTTTTATTGATACAGAAAGATAAGATTTTTTACTTCTGTAACAACAGTCCCCCAAACATCAATTACTTACTGGTGAACTTTGCAAAAAAGTAATAAACTAAAAAGCTCACAGAAATACTGAATGCCATTGTAGCCAGCGAATGAATGCCCAGTGGCTGGGTATAATTTACAATCATTAAGCCGCCGCCAATACCGGCTAAAATGCACACCCATTTGATGGTTGTAAGCTGATCGTTTTTAGGCGTTGTTTGCAAAAGAGATGAAGCGGCGCTTTCAGAAACACCCTTGTCGATGATTTTATGTTTCATGCGGTTTTCAAGAAACATTTTAAGAACGTTTATGATAAAAACCATAAAAAGGATGACAACAAAAATAACAGAAACGGCGTTGAATATATTCCTGTCGAATGCAGGTTCCCCACCCTGGGCATTTGCAAAAAAGGCCGTAAAAATCAATGCTGCTGTTGAAACTATCTTTTTCATTTTATAATTTGTTTATAGATGATGAGACGGATGAGATGTTTTTTTGTTGCAATTATTTAATACAAATCCAGTGCTTTCATTTTCTGCTGATACGTTTTATACTGATCAATACAAAGAAAAACAAGCAGAACTGCTACTGAGGCTACCGTTAAATAAACAGCGAAATTGCCTGCACCACTAAACAGTTCAATCATGTACCCCCTGAAGAAATAAAGCATTGCGCCTGTTATAATGATCATCGCAAACGAAAACAGGTACATGAAAAAATCTTCCGGCAGTAATTTTGTTTTGGGAGATGGCTGCAATTGCTTTACCACCAGCTCTGAAAGATCAAAATCAAAAGCAGGAACTTCCTGTTCACTGATGCCGGTAAATAATAAGCGATAGGTTTCAACGGAAGCTTTGCAATCTTCGCAGAAAAGCACATGTTCAACAATGGTTGAATCACAGTCTGCAATGTTCAATGCATATTTCTGCAGTTCATCATCGGTAAGATGTTTTGTATTCATAAATCATCTTTTTTATAAGTAACTAATAATTCGTTCTTCAGCATTTTTCTTGCACGGAACAGGTAGTTTTTTACTGTTCCGTCCGGCAAGCCTGTTATCTGCCCGATCTCTTCATAACTCATTTCTTCCTGGTGATATAAACTGATGAGTGTATTATACACAGGAGGTAATTTACTGATGGCAGTTTTTAAAATAGCTGCCAATTCTTTTTTATGGATCATGGTGTCAACAGCAACTCCCGAAGAGTTTGAAAGAAATTTATTGGCGAACCATCCGTCATCTTCGGCTTCATTGCCTTCTGGTCCATCACCCGGCAGGAACAGTTTTTTCTTCCGCAGGTAATCAAGGCAGGTATTGTAACTCACTTGCGCAACCCAGGTAGTAAGCTTCGACTGAAAGCTGAACGAAGGAAGTTTGCGGTGAATCTTCAGATAAATGTCCTGGGCAATATCTTTCCGGTCTTCGGGATGACTGATCATTTTAAAAACGATCTGTGCCACCAGTCTTTCCGTATGCCGGATAAGCTGGGTATATGCATGCATGTTGCCATCCAGCACCTGCTGAACCAGTTCCTTATCTGCCGGAATATTCCTGTTGCTGTTCGTCACTTGTCAGTTAGACGGCTGAGTGAATAGAATGTTGCAGTAAAGGTAGAAGCAGTTTTCGGGAAAGAAAAGATAAAAGAAGGAGGAGGCCCTTAAGATGAGAGCGGTTGATTTAAATAAAAAGAAGCAACACTGAAGAATGTCAGGTTGCTTTGTCGTTTGTGTTTCTTACAAGGCCGATGCCTGCAATAAAGAACATCGCACCAAGAACCCCCGAAACAATAATGAGTTTAATGTTTCTTGTACTTGAACCTCCGTTTAAAAAGCTGATGGCGCAATAGATAACTCCGGCTATTCCAAGGATTGATAAAATAATTCCCAGTATTCGTTTTTCCATACCTGTTTTTTTACAAGGTAGGCTGATTCAACAGCAGTACATCCGAATGTGTGAATGTTGTAAAAGTGGAAGGAAATTATGTAAGAAATAACAATGGCAGGATGCGTTTATTAAAACTTATATGTGCAACAGTAATCTGTCAATAATTGCAACAGCTTTTTGAAACCGTTCTTCCCAGTTGCCGGAAATAAGTTCAAAATTAATTTCTCTGTCAATCAACTCTTTTTTATGATACCCGTCCAGTTTATCTCTTCTTTCTTTGTCTAATCTTGTTCCGTCCTGAATATACGGGGAATCGTTTTCCAGGTATAAATAAAGGTCAAAAGTATTTGCCTGTTCTATCCAATCGGGTACCACAAGTTTCTTATGAAAAAGAAATTGAGAATAAGACCGTGTAATATTTAAATCAGTATCAACAAACAATAATTTATTTGCAGTCAGTATTTTTTCATTGATCGTTTTTGCATGCAGCTCAGCAATTTCTTTTAAGTGCAGTTCTGTACAGTCATCAGTTTCTTCAATGATTTCTCTTGCCATTTCCGGAACAAATGCTGTTTTATAATACGCTGCAAGGTTTTCAGTTAAAGTTGATTTCCCGGTACTTTCTGTCCCGGTGATACAAATTTTTTTAACGAAGTAAGGCTTTGCAGAAGCAGCAATATATTCCCAGAATTTAAATGGATTTTGCCTGATTTCCGTTGCAGAAATGCTGACCGTCGTTCTATCAGGATCGTATGAAATACTTTTACACTTTAAGGCATGTGCTAAATATTCACCATAAGGCTCTGAACTGAAAATGATATTAATGCCAGTAAAAATGGTTGAAATTTTTGATGCCCAGATTTTTGAAACATCTTCTGAAGAAACAGAAGTGTTTGGCAACCCCTTTTCTGAGTAGTTAAGAAGAACGGGCTTGATATTTAATTTGTTTTTAAAAGTTTCTTCTAACCATTGCAACCGCTTTTCTCCCTGTATTGCCTCTTTATCAGATGCACAAATGAGTACATAAAGAAGGTCACAATTTTTTTCAGCAAATTCTATTAAACCGATATGCCCTGCATGGAGCGGATAAAACTTACCTATTATTAACCCAGTAATCATTTGAGTTGTTTCCTGTAAAATTCAACACAAATTACAGGAACTGTGTTTTAATCTGTCTGTGTTTTTTATTCCCCTAATTTTATATCCTCACACTACAATCATGAGTCCACAGATCAATTCCAAACTTCCCAACGTCGGCACTACCATCTTCACCGTAATGAGTGCATTGGCAACAGAATATAAAGCAGTCAATCTCGGACAGGGTTTTCCTGATTATCCCATGAGCGAAGAACTTACAGCCAAAGTATATGAAGCCATGAAGCAGGGACATAATCAATATGCACCCATGCCCGGCCTGGTTAGTTTGCGTGAATCCATTGCAGAGAAAGTGCAGCACCTGTATCATACAACCATCAACCCCGATACAGAAATCACTATTACTCCCGGCGGTACCTATGCTATTTATTCAGCATTAACAACCATTGTTCGCCCGGGTGATGAAGTAATTCTTTTTGAGCCCGCCTACGACAGTTATATTCCCAACATCGAAATCAATGGTGGTGTTGCCATTCCTTTGCCATTAACTTATCCTGCGAATAAATCCGAAAGCTACCGGATCGACTGGGATTTAGTCCGTTCATCCATCACTCCAAAAACAAAAGCCATTCTCATCAACTCGCCGCACAATCCAACAGGAACTGTGCTTGATAAAAATGATATTGAAGAACTGAAACAAATTGTTGCCGGTACAAATATTTTTATCGTAAGCGATGAAGTATATGAACATTTGATTTATGATGAACTGCCGCATGAAAGCATGTTGAAATACCCGGAATTATTTGAACGGAGTTTTGTTTGTTTTTCATTTGGCAAAACCTATCACTGTACCGGATGGAAGCTGGGTTATTGTATTACTCCCGCTGTGCTCATGAAGGAATACAGGAAAGTGCATCAGTTCAATGCCTTCAGTTGTTTTACACCTGCACAGGCAGCCTTAGCGGTTTATTTAAAAAACAAGGAAGCCTATATGTCGCTGCCACGTTTCATGCAGCAGAAGAGAGATTATTTTATTGAGCTGATGAAACAGACAAAGTTCGATCTGCTTACAACGCATGGCAGTTATTTTATCTGCGCCAGTTATAGCCGCATCAGCGATGAAGCAGATAAGGATTTAGCTATCCGCTTAACCAAAGAAGCAGGTGTCGCCACCATTCCGCTTTCAGCATTTTATCATAATGGAAAAGATGATAAGGTGGTTCGCTTCTGTTTCAGTAAACAGGACAGAACATTGCAGCAGGCCGTGGAAAAACTGATGAAGATTTAGTTGTCATCCTGAGGTACGAAGGATCTGTTCAGCTTATGCGCTAATGTCCGGCAGATACCCCCTTCGGCGGGATGACAAAAACTTAATACTTCCTTTTCTTACTCTTCAGGTATTTACCATGTATAATTTCACTCATGGTTTTGTTTTGCACTTTACTTTCCAGCCACGAGATGATGTCGAGATAGGCAAATGATCTTGTTTCAAACCTGTTTTTTTCCAGGTGTTTGATTTGGTCAAGAAATTTCTTCAGCGCTTCTTTAATCTGGTCGGGAGATTTATAACTGTTCTTTAAAAATTTAAACATTGCTTCTTCAACCACGGTTAAGTTTTTCATCTTGGCCATAAAACGATGAACAGACTTTGCCAGTGAATCAAGAATTTCATAATTACCCAGTTCATAATGACAAAGCATATGCATCAGCCTTGCATAACTCTGCAGGTCAATACGCAGGTTCATCGGCCCATTGATGATGAGTTGCAGATAATCAAGTGCTTTTTCATAATTGCCGCTGCCAAAATAAAGCGATGCAATTTTATAGTTGAATACAAGAATGCGGTGCTGATCAACATACAGTTCATATTCATTCAGCTTCTCTTCAATTTCTCCAACTACTTTCAGTCCTTCTTTAAAAGTTCCTTTCATCAGGTACCCATTAAGCTTTGCACTGTTGATATAAATAGAAGTATGTGTGCGGAAATTATCATGTACCTGTGCTTCCTGTGTTTTGCCGTAATCTTCAAACTGTTTTAAAGTTTCATCAAACTTTTGAAAATTGCGCAAATCAAAATGTGCATTCAGCAACGTATGCATGCCTTTAATATAATGCCCTGTTTCAATTGTTTTCAGGAAAGGGTCTTTATTGTAGAGATCAACCCATTTCTGGCTGTAACGGTAGTACATTAAAAAATCCTGGCGGATAAACGCATACCAGCAATAGCTTTGATAGAGATACATCTCTTCATAAAAACCACTCACCAGTTCAAGGTCCTTTGGCAAATAACTTTTGAAAAATGTTCTGATATCTTTTTCGTCATCAACATTTCTTGCATGACCATTTAGAACGTACCAGCGGTAAAGCAATAATGCAAGATTGGAAAGACGTGTAACACGATCAATATGACTGCTGATCTCCAGGGCCTCTTCAGCCATCTTTTCTGTTTTCTCAGTAGTGCTTCGGGTAATATGCAGGATTTCGATTTTCTTTTCAAGTGAAATCAACTGCACCAGTGTATTAAACTTTTGATTGGCCCTTGCTACCTCTTTTGCTTTTTCAATAATGCGGAGACTTTGCTGCTTTAATCCTTTATTATAAAGAAGACGGGCATTGTCTAAGTGTTCACTCAACTGCAGATCCACATTCTCACCGGTTTTCAATAAACGCAAACTGGCGAGGAGTTCCCTGTACAGATGGGTTTTGAGGTTTGCCAGCTTGGTTTTGCTGTTATCGGTTAGTTTCTTCAGCAAAACCTGCTCATCATATTCCTGCATTTTGTCCAATGCGTCAAAAAGCTGGATGATTTTGAGGTCTTCTTTGGAGGAACTTCGCTTGATATATAGTTTGAAATGCCGCTTTTCGGCTTTTTCAAGGGAGTGAACTAAATGAAATAATGTATCGGAAAAGCTGTTGGCCATAATAATTTTTTTTCGTGAAAGCCTTTGCCAATCTACGTTTCCCTCTTTCAGGATGCCTTAGGCATCATATGAAGAGGCGTATTTTGATTTGATGTGTAAACACCGTTGGGGTAATTTTACATCATCATTAAGGCTTGAAAAATTATACAGCAAGCAATCGTTAAAAGTTGGGAAAGCAATAGTAACGGCCTCGATGACAACAGCTTTAAGCTGTCAGAAAAACTACTTCGAACTCTTTTTTTATATGGCAAGCAATCGTTAACGGTCAACTGTTTCTACAGATGACCTTTTTTTT
>JBEBHT010000245.1:0-6303 GCA_040081135.1 Lacibacter sp.
TTTAAACGGTTCTGATTTTACTAACCAATGAGCCATAAGAAGGAAATTAGGAATTAAAAATAAAGAATGAAGAATAAAAAAGTATAAGGAACCGCCACTTTTTCATTCGCTATTTCTCATTTCACATTTTTCATTTTGACAACTCTACCATCCATTCGCCAGCACATCAGCAAGATGCATGGTTTTGAGATTATGCCCTTTCTGTTTAATATATCCGTCAAGGTGCATCAAACAACTGAGATCGGTAGAGATCATATACTCAGCGCCTGTAGCAAGTGCATTGTTTACTTTCTGATCGGCCATGGCAGCAGAGATTGTATCAAACTTTACGGCAAAGGTTCCGCCAAAGCCACAGCAGGTTTCGTTATCATTCATTTCCACCAGCTCCAGTCCTTTTACATGACTTAACAGTTTGCGTGGACCAGCTTTGATCCTGCATTCACGCAATGCAGCACAACTGTCGTGGTAAGTTGCCTTCCCTTCCAGTTTTGCGCCAACATCTCCCACCTTCAGTACATCCGTTAAAAACTCACTGAATTCAAACAATCGCTTCTGCATTCCCTTTACTTCATTATGAACCGAAGAGTTATCGAAGATCTTTGTATAATAGTTACGTACAAATCCTGCACAGGAAGCACTGGGTGCAACGATATAATCTGTTCCGGCAAAATCTTTCATAAACTTTCCTGCTACATTCTTACATTCATCCTGGAAGCCTGCATTGTACGCAGGTTGTCCGCAACAGGTTTGATTGGCATTGTAGGAAACTGTGCAGCCAAACTTCTCCAGCACCTTCACCATATTAAAAGCAGTCTCCGGATAAAGCTGATCAACAAAGCAGGGAATAAATAATTGAACATTCATATGAACAAAGGAGATAAGGTGTAAATATTAAAATGCCGGGAAGGAAGTAAGATGGAAAGAAAAATAAAAGACATTCCTGCTTTCTTTCTCCAGGCGAAGCAAGTTATTTTTTTAAAGATAAGTTCAATACAATCATCTTCAGTGCGGTAATGGCAGCTTCTTCACCTTTATGGCCATGTATGCCGCCAATACGTTCTTCTGCCTGCTGCTGATTTTCCACTGTCAATACAGCAAAGATCGTAGGCACGTCAATCAGCAGGTTCAATTGTGTAACACCATCTACAACTGCCTTGCATACATATTCAAAATGAGGAGTACCACCTCTTACCACGCAACCCAATGTTATAAAAGCATGCGGACGGGTATTGATATGTCGTGACTTATTTTCCCAATACGTTTTTACAGCAAAGGGAATTTCCACTGCCCCGGGTACTGTAACGGTTACAATTTCTTTTACTGCAAATTCTTCTAATACCTTGCGGCAGCCTTTTTCCAGTTCATCCACAATGGCTGCATTCCATTCGGTACGTACCAACACAACACAGGCACCCGAAAAATCATGAGTGCCTGCAGTTAACTGATATAAATTACTATTGCTAACCTCTGCCATAAAACAATTGGTTAAGCGATTGTTTATTAATCATTGTTCACAACTCCCAAACGGGCAAGATATTTATCTGCCTGTCCGCCTGTTTGTGTTTTGGGATATTTTTCCTTCAGAATTTTCAGCAAATCAGCTGCTTTTTCTTTTTTGCCGGCTACTTCAAAAGCCATGGCTGCACGGAATAAATTTTCAGATGAAGTGTATTCATCTTTCTCATTCAGTTTACCGGCTTTTTCATAATACTCAGCACCTTTCTCTTTCTTATCAGTATTCATATATGCATCGCCCAGCATGCGCCATGCAGCACTCTGAATCTGCGTAGCATCTGTTGAGAAATCTTCGAGCTGTGTAATGGCATTCTTGTAATCCAGTTTACGCAGGTAAATAGAACCGGCATAATAATGTGCAAGATTGGCTGCAGTAGTTCCGCCGTAGGTCTTAATAATTTTCAAGAACCCCATTGAAGCACCATCACCATTCAATGCCAGATCCAGTGAATCATTTCCAAAGTAGGCTTGTGCCTGTGTCATGGCTTCTGTTGCTTTCAGTTCTTTCGGACTACTGAAGAAATTCTTATAAACTAAATAACCTCCTGCCAGCAAAATCACTAAACCGCCGATGTATGTAATGGGTTTTGAAAACTTACCCCAGAAATCTTTGGCTTTCTTAATGGCATGCACTTCGTTTAACTCTTCCGCTGTTGTTTTTTTAATTTCAGACATTTTATATTCTCGAT
Source organism: Lacibacter sp. (assembly GCA_040081135.1). Taxonomy (GTDB): domain Bacteria; phylum Bacteroidota; class Bacteroidia; order Chitinophagales; family Chitinophagaceae; genus Lacibacter. Next base: position 2,205 of record JBEBHT010000245.1, read on the forward strand.
TTATAAAAAATTAGTTCTAACTCAATTAATCTGTAATGAAAGGATAGTTCGCATCAACATATACGTCCTTCAGTAATTCATCAGCATCAGGGAATGGACTGTCTTCTGCAAACTGAACACTCTCTTCCACTTCTAAACGTACACGTTCGTTGATCACTTCAATTTCCTCTTCTTTTACACCAAACACATCCAGCAATTTTCTTTTTGCAACTTCAATCGGATCTCTCTCTTTGTATTCTTCCACTTCGTCTTTGGAGCGGTATTTCTGCGGATCACTCATTGAGTGACCTTTATAACGGTAGGTTTTGAATTCCAGTAAGGTTGGACCTTCGCCTTTTCTTCCACGGCTCACCGCACGGCTTACACTTTCATGAACAGCTTCAGGATCCATTCCGTCAATACTGTCTGCAGGCATATCATATGCATCAGCCAGCTTATAAATATCAACCACGTTACTGGTACGTTCTACCGAAGTACCCATTGCATAGTTGTTGTTCTCACAAATAAAAATCACCGGCAACTTCCAGAGCATGGCTAAGTTGAAGGTTTCGTGCAGCATCCCCTGTCGTGCAGCACCATCACCAAAGAAAGTAAGAGATACATTATCTGTTCCCTTATACTTTTCTGCAAAAGCCAACCCGGCACCTGTACCAATCTGTGCACCTACAATTCCGTGACCGCCAAAAAAACCAACATCCACACCAAAAAAGTGCATACTTCCGCCTTTTCCTTTTGAACAACCGGTTGCCTTACCATACAATTCGGCCATACAGCTTTTGGCACTAACGCCCTTTGCGATAGCCAGCGCATGATTACGGTAAGCAGTGATCATTGTATCTTCTGGCTTTGTTGCCGTCATACAACCTGCAGCAATAGCTTCCTGTCCGATATAAAGATGGCAGAACCCACGGATTTTCTGCATTCCGTAAAGCTGACCTGTTTTTTCCTCAAAGCGACGGAGCAAAAGCATCAGCTCGTACCAGTATAAGTAGGTTTCTTTTGTAAATTTAGTGGCCACTTCGTAATTTTTTAGAGTGGCAAAGATAAGGGTACACAGTCAATTTTAAACCGCCTTTTTAGGGATGTGGATTTTTGTGTAACCGGCTGTTTTGCCAACATTTAGCTGTGTTGGCGTCGCACTCTTGTACTGTTTGAATCTATATGCTGCAAATAAGCTGGTAAAGTGTTTATGCGCAGCATTAGGCGGCTCTAACAAGGAGGGGAGAATCACTAATTCTTACTTCTTATCTCCTACTTCCTACTTCTTCCCTCTTGCCTCCTACCTCTTCCTTCTTATCTTGCAGCCCATGCTTTCGCTGAAGTCAATTTCATTAACCCAGTTCAAAAATTACGCACATCAAAGTTTTGTCTTTGATCAGCCCATTGTTGCTATCACTGGTGCCAACGGAATCGGCAAAACCAATCTGCTCGATGCCATTCACTATCTCTGCTTTACCAAAAGTTATTTTACCGGGATCGACAGTAACAATGTTCTTCATGGTGCAGCCGGATTCCGCATTGAAGGTATTTTGAAAGAATCCGGTGAAGACATCAATACCACCATCATTCTTCGGGAAAATGGAAAAAAGGAAGTGAGTTGTAATGGGTCAGCATACGAAAAATTTTCACAGCATATCGGCAAATATCCCTGCGTGGTAATTGCACCTGATGATGTAGAACTGATTATTGGCGGCAGTGAAGAACGACGCAGATTCTTAGACACGCTTCTTTCCCAACTCGATCCCGACTACCTGCAGCAACTCATTTCTTATAATAAAATCTTACAGCAACGCAACAGCTATTTAAAAAATTCGGCACAAACTCAAACAAAAAACAATGCCCTGCTCGATGTGCTGGATGAACAGTTAGTTGCTGCCGGAAATTTTATTCATCAAAAAAGAGCAGGCTTTTTACCAAAGTTTAATGAGGCAGTAATCGCCTTTTACAAAATTATTGCGGGTAAAGCAGAAGCCATTCATGTGCAATATGAAAGTCAGTTGCTGCAGCAGCCTTTTGAACAATTGCTGTTACAAACAAGAGAAAAAGATTACCTGCTGCAACGCACTTCAACCGGTATTCATAAAGATGATCTGCTTTTTGAAATGAATGAAGAGCCTTTTAAACTCACGGCTTCGCAAGGGCAGCGAAAAAGTATGCTCTTCAGTTTAAAACTTGCTGAAGCTGAAACACTGAAACAGTACAAGGGCTTTGCCCCTCTTTTGCTGTTAGATGATGTGTTTGAAAAATTAGATCAGCAACGGATGCACAATCTCCTGTATTATGTATGTACGCAACATGGCGGACAGGTGTTCTTAACTGATACACACCAGCAGCGGATGACGAAAGCGTTTGAAGAGCTTGGGATGAAGGTGCAGGTGGTTGAACTAAACTGATAATTGCCAACAATGGAAAGATATATAACACAAGAAAGCAAAACTGATCTTTTGAAACTGGGTGTATACCAAATTATTGGCGGCGCTATTGGTATCCTGCTTCTTATATGGTTAATTATAAAAACCGAAACTTTCCCATTCGGTACTATTGTAATAATTGGCATAATGACCTTTTTATTCATATTCTCTATTATTGCAGGGCTTTCATGTACAAGTTTAAATGAGAAATGCATTCAATTTTCAACCATTAACCAGTTACTGCAATCCTTCGGATTTATTTTTCTTGGTTTTGGTTATCAGTTTGCTTCAGGAATTTATTTGACAATCGGAGTTGATTTAACTGAGTCGTTTAAATTTGATTTCGGCTTCGGACTGTCAAAAGTCATTCTCAATTTCAATACACAGGATGAGATTGCTGAATTTCACATAAATGTGATAGCCATAGGCATTTGTTTTTGGATCTGGAAACTTCAAAAAAGAATAAAAGAGGAAATGAGTATCAGGAAACTTCCTGAATTAGAGTTTGATAAAATAACAAAGCCATAGAATCGTAGCCGCTATTCTTCTATTTAGATTTATCTTTACAACATGAGCGAAGTATCCATACAGGAAGCCATGAAACAGTTTTTAGAACAGAGCAAACTCAAACAGAGAGTGCGTGCCCTGGAAATAAAAGACGTATGGGAAGATTTGATGGGCAAAACCATTGCCAAGTACACGGAAGATATTAAGCTCATCAATCAGCAGCTCATTATTACCACCAGCATGGCTCCGTTAAAACAGGAGCTGATCTTTCAACGGGAGAAAATCCGCAACCGCATTAATGAGCTTTTTAATGAACATGCGGTGAAGGAAGTCATCATCAAATAGTGCTTTTAGCCCCGGCATGAATTATCTCATTTCATTTACTGATTCAGATCATGGTTTATCTGCATGTTGTCATACAACTTTGAGAGTGACAACAACATCTGAAACCCATAAAGTATAAACCCATGAGCTCTTTAACAGTTTCTCATAGCGGTACCGAACACCAGGAATGGTTACAGGCAATTGACTTTTACAAAAGCGAATTTGATCTCCTTCAGAAAAGGCTTGCAGAAATTGTCTCGAAAAACACAAGTCATGAAGCACTGGAAGGAGTTGAACATTTTCAGAACCAATTTATCGTACAGCGGAACAATATTGACGAACTGCGTCACAACATAAATGAACATGTACATAAAGTAAAGCTGGATGCTGAAAGGCATAGCAACCAAATTGAAGAAGAACGTATGACAGAACACGAAAAACTGAAAGATGAGTTCTCTGTTTTTGAAAAAGTGGTGAAGGAATTACGACAGGAATTCAACGCTTACCTTACTAAATGGATGTAGTATCCTGATAAATCTAACCGAGCAATCGGTCAGCTGTTAAAAGACACCGCCTTTCCAGGCGGTGTCTTGCTTTTTATATCCATTCTCTTTTCTGTACATTTTTTAAAACCTTGCTGTGTCCACATCATGAATGAAATTGATAACGCCACTCATGAATACCTGCTGATCGTCCCACATAGATAAATGACTTCCGTTCGGACAATAGAGATAGCGCCCTTTCTGCACCAGTTTACTTTGCTCTTCCATGGCATTGGGATCCATGGTATCAAACTTTGCTCCAATCATCAGCGTTGGAATCTTCAGCTCTTTCAGCCGGTCTTTTATATCCCAATT
>JBEBHT010000246.1:0-6228 GCA_040081135.1 Lacibacter sp.
CATTTCACCAAACTCTTTTGCTAATGCAAAAAGGCTGCCCATTTTCACGCCAATAAACTGATCGCCTTCACTATACTCACCTTCACCCGATTTAAAATAGCGCTGTATCTTTTTAAGTTCTGTTGCCGACTGCATCTTCTTTAACCGCTCAACAAATTGCTTTGCAGTAACATCAGCTGATAAAGCAGATGTTTTATTGACCGGTTTCGCTGTTTTACCTGTTGCCATTAAGCATTCTCTAAATCAGCGATAATAATTTTTTTCATTTTCAGCATAGCCTGCATTACTCTTCCTGCTTTTACGGAATCTTTATCACTCAATAATTTTCCAAGCGCAGGAGGAACAATTTGCCAGGATAAACCATACCTATCTTTTAACCATCCGCACATACTTTCCTGTCCGCCATCGGCTGTGAGCTTTCCCCACAGATCATCAATTTCCTGTTGTGTTTCACAATTCACCACAAAAGAAATGGCTTCCGTGAATTTAAACATCGGGCCACCATTCAATGCCACAAAATCCTGTCCATTGATTTGAAAGACTACTGTTAATGGCTTGCCTCCCGGCCCGGGTGCTGCACCTGTTTTTTTACCATCTTTAAAAACGGAGATATAGAAATCAACGGCTTCTTCCGCATTACCATCGAACCATAAAAAAGGAGTGATCTTTTGCATGTATTAATATTTAAGACGATTAAGAATTGTTTTTACTTTAAACGGGTTAAACTTTCTTTGTTTTTTTCAGCTGTTCTTTTTCCAGGTTCATCTGCACCCTGAATTTTACGATCTGTTTAATGAGTGCAAGAGGCAGTGGTTTATCAAGGGGAAACTGAACCGCACCTTTCGATCCCTTATACACTGACAGCTCTTTTTTAAAAGCTTCAATTCCTGAGCCGGTAGGGTAGAAGCCGATATGATTTTTATACGCTGCAAAATATACCAGCATACCGTGATAAGTATAAGCGGGCATCTGGTAGCTGATCACTTCCTCTGCCTTTGGTGCAGCTGCTTTAATGGCAGCACGGAGTTTTTGCAGCATTGCCTGCACTTCAGGTGGAAACTGTTTAATATATGCATCCACATTTGCCGGGGCTGTTTTATTCATTGCCATTTTATTCGGTTTATATGTTCAGCAATCTGTTTATTTTTTTTCAAGATTCGCTTTTAAGTTATCGAAGTTCTGCTGCATATCTTTCCCCACTAATTTGTTCATGAACAGGTTCATAATATTCATGGGATATTTTGATTTGCCGGTGAACACTGTTGATACTTTTGTGTTACCGCCATCAACCGCACTTACAGTGGTTGTTGCATAATTGGTTCCTTCAAATGGTTTTTTAAACCGGATTTCCATTTTTATACTTTCTCCTTCTTTCAGTTCAATAATTTCCTGTGCACCAACTCCCACATTCTTATCATCACTTGTCCAAGACGATATAAATCCAACCTCACCATCAGTGCCTGTGTACACAATATTAATCTTGGGATCTCTCATTACCCATACGCTGTAATGTTCCTGATTCCTGATCATTTTCAGGTAGTCAAAAACTTCCTGTTTTGGTTTTTGAATGATGACCTGTTTTTCCAGCCTGAACTCTTTTTTTACAAAGAGGGCAACCAAAAGAATAAGTGCAATAATGCCGACAATAGGGAATAAGATGTAGCTGAGAATTTTCATACTGAATAGTTTTTGCTGATAAATGTGTGATGGTAAAATATTAATTTTTTGCTGTTCTTTTTCTGCTGTATGGAAATAAAGGATGAATATTTGTGGCAGTCTGATCAGCGGAAAGAAGCTGCTTTAAAAAAGGCGGCACTGTCCGATGCTTAGTCCGGTATATTATTGGCTTCATGATCGCTGGTTGAACGGTGATTGTTTCACAGTAAAGTTAGTTCTATAAGTGAGGAAGTTCGGGTGCTTCTAACGTCAATATTGGGGGCATTTGCGACAAATAATTTTTTATCTTACACTTTAAATCAGTTTAATATGATACAGGTTGGAATCATCATTCCTCATGAATACCGATTGCTGAGTATTGCTGCAATCCTTGATGTGTTTGAAGCCGTGAATAAAATTCAGAAGGAGAAGGGGCATCCCGGTCAATACAACATCACACTGTTTTCACTTCCGGGAGCAGCACCTGTTACTTTTCATGGCTATGAAACGAAATCAATCATGGAAGAGGCAAAGCCGGAGCTGATCCTGATTCCTTCTTTTTCTACAGAAAATATTCAGCTGGCTGTTCAGAAAAGTGCAGCATTTATTCCCTGGTTAATTAAGCAATACAATGCTGGTGCAGAAATAGCCAGTTTGTGCAGTGGTGCCTTTTTATTTGCTGCTACGAAATTGCTCGATGGAAAAGTTGCTACCACCCATGTGGATGCAGGCAGTGGATTTGCCGCCGCTTTTCCTGAAGTAAAGTTGAGAGTTGATAAAACGGTAACACAGGACGGCAGACTTTATACCAGCGGTGGTTCCACTTCCTCCTTTCATTTGTTACTGCACCTTGTACAAAAGCATTGCGGGAAAGACATGGCTGTACGCATTGCAAAAATCTTTGCCATTGATATGGACAGGCACAATCAATCTTATTTCAGCACCTTCCGCCCATCGCACCAGCATAACGATGAACTGGTGGCACTGGTGCAGCAGAAAATTGAAACAGGTTATCATGAAATTGAAACCATTGAAGAAATCATTAAAGATATTCCATCGAGCCGGAGAAATTTAGTGCGCAGGTTTAAACAGGCAACAGGTATTGCACCCATTGAATACCTGCAACAAACCCGCATTGAAGCATCAAAAAAATTACTGGAGCAAACCAGCCAGCAGATGACGGAGGTAATTGCACATACAGGTTACAACGATCCCAAAGCATTCCGCAAAGTATTCCGCAAGATTGTTGGCATGACGCCGACAGATTACAGGGAGAAGTTTCAGATGAAGTAGGGAAGCAGAGGATGAAATAACGGCCGCAATAATATCTTTAATCATCCTGAACAAAAATGGCTGCTTATTTTTTCTGACTAACCGGCAAAGACTAACAATAATTATTTATGCCGTTATGATAATGATGAGAATTACTTCTTAGGAGTGGCATAAATATTTATCGTTTCTTTATAGTTCGTAATCTCATTTTCATGAGTGAGTTTTTGAACTTTTCCTTCAATAGTAAAGTCTTCAAAATAATAAATGTTATAATCTAAATTTTCAATAATTTGATAAAGTTCTATTTTTTCACCGTTTGTTAATTTGCCAAAACTTTCTGCAATAATTACGGGTTTATATTCGGAGATTAAATCTGCAATTGATTTTATGATTTCTTTATCATACCCTTCAGTATCGATTTTTATAAAGGATAATTTTGTAAGCCATTGTTCATATTTTTCTTTGAGGAATTTTTTCAGATTGAGACCCTGAACTTTATCTGGGTAAATAAATTTTCCATGCTTAATGTCTTTTTTTGTTGAAATGCCCCCATTGCCAAAGGAAGCCTCTGAAGAAATGAAATAAAATGTTTCATCGGTTACTGATATTGCAAACGGTAAAGGATGAATATTTGTTTTATCCTTATTTAACCCGGCATTCACTTCTAATATTTTGAAAACGTATGGATTTGGATCAAAGCCAAGGATTAGTCCATTTTTGCCAGCACATAAAGCCATTGGCACCGTTGTGTCGCCAATATTTGCGCCAATGTCGATTGCAAGGTCGCCTTCTTTTATGAATTGACTGAAAAAAGCGATCATATTTGAATCCAGTTTTAATGGACTCATCAAAGGATTTGTCCAATTGGCAAACTGAACAGTGCCAATGTTTTTAAGTTCGTAGCTGTCAATTCTTGGTGGATATTCTTTTGTAATTCTTCGTGCGATTTTTCTCTGTAAGGATGCTTTTAAATATTTTATCATAACAAACGATGTTTTTTACAGTTGTCAAATAAATGGGCTTTTGCAGCCTTCCTGTTTGCATATCGGTGCGGCATCAGGATGATGTAATATAAAAAAATAAAGACTAAAAGCAAAAGAATAGAATACGAAACTGTCAGGCCAATAGCCTGGCCCCAATAGTCCAAGTATGTTAATTGTAAACCTGACGCAATGAGGCATAGTCTATGTGTTGGCTTCTTGTGCCTGTGTATGGTAAGGGTAAAATAAATGTCGTAACACAAGTAACTGCGCCTTGGTTCGGATCTCACGAACCGGAAGTTGTTGTTTAAAATTGGTTCGTGAGTCACGAACCATGACGTGGGCTTATTTAGTGTGCTGCCGTTATTGTGTCTTCCCGCTTGAGGCGGGACAGGTTATGACCAACAACTGTAGCGAGGATTGAATCTTGAATTTTATGTTGTTGGTGATAACACCAGACAACGGCGTGCTTTTCTTTGCAGCCTACCAACAAGGACAAAAAAGACATTCCATCGAGCAGGAGAAATTTAGTGCGGCGTTTTAAACAGGCAACAGGTATTGCACCCATTGAATACCTGCAGCAAACCCGCATTGAAGCATCGAAAAAATTACTGGAACAAACCAGCCAGCAGATGACGGAAGTAATTGCACATACAGGTTACAACGATCCCAAAGCATTCCGCAAAGTATTCCGCAAAATTGTTGGCATGACGCCGACAGATTACAGGGAGAAGTTTCAGATGAAATAGGTTCGTTCATAGTTGTTTCGGTTGGCAGTGATACCAATCGATAAAATAAAACTGAAGCCAAATAGAATTGCAAATGCTCATTGTTATTCCATCTGCCCAACTTGCAAAAAAAAACAATATTATGCCCTCGTGCTTCTCATCTACTGTTTAATAAGAGTATTTAGTTTGACTAATAGCCGTATTCTGTCGTCTGCACTTAGGTCGTTTGTATATTCTAAAAACTTTATTGCAAATATTCGGAGAGTGTTATTAAACCACTTCTCATTATTTTTTGCATCTTCTGATTTAATGATTGTCAACCACTCAGTGGCTAAAAAATCTTGCCAATCTTGCAGAAGTTTTATTTTTTGTAGTGTTATTTGTGGGTTATCAATGATTGTAAGAATACCATCTTGTAAAACTCTATTTTTCTCATTCCACTCAAACAATGTATTAAATCCAACTTGAGGTCTTGGGCTACGGTCTGGAAAAGGAAGTTTTTCTGTTATGCTATTGATATAATGTCCTGTTGAAACTTCAATCTTTTTTTCACCTCTTTTTACAAAGATAACCCACTCTAAAGGGGAAACCTGTTGAACACTTGAACCTGGTATATTATTATTTTTGGTTGATTTTAATTCTAAAGATTCGAAAAAGATATTTTCTCCATCTTCAATTTTTAATAATAGGTCTGGATTTGTATAAACAGATTTTTTACTCTTTGCGATATTAACTTTTTGTTCAGCTGATAATTCTTCTGGAATATATACGGCAGTTATTTTAAACTTTAATAAGTTTTTGACTTCAATTTCATGTTTTTCTGTTGAACTTGAAATGCTAATTTTTTTTATAGCTGTATTATTAATATCGTTACGGCTAAGAATTAAATTTTTAAAATGTTTCTTTATAAATTCATCTGTATTAGCTTCTTCGGATTGGAATTTTATTTCTTTTAGTTCTTCTGTATTTGAATTAACGAACGTTTCTATTTCAAGAAAATAGATAAGTAAAAACGCATTTAATTCACTTTGTGTATTTGTAATTAGTTCCATTTAGATTTTTAGTGATTGAAATAATAATCCCAATTTGATTCAATTTTTTTAGCAATGTGATAAGCAAGTAAAGGGGGAACAGCATTACCAACTAATTTGTAGCCTTGTGAAGGGCTTATCGCAAATTTATTATTTTTTTCAGCTGAAGGAATTACAAAATTAAAGTCATCGGGAAATGTTTGGATTCTTGCACATTCTCTTAATGTCAATCTGCGTTCTTCTTTCCCTGCATTCAATTCTGAAAAATACTTGCCGCCTTTTTCTTTAGAAAGTCTTCGGAATTCAATATTTCCGTGATGTTCAGCTCTTATTGTTGGTGCAAGTTTGTCAAGGTTAATTTCTTTTTGCCCCTGACAATGTTCTCCCATGAATTTTGCTTTTGAATAATAAAATTGGGATAGATCTTCACTTTCAGCAGGTTCTTTCAAATCAAAAAGAACCTCCTTAGATTGTATAAACGGCACTAAATATTTTTCAAATTCAGAGTAATGTAATTCACCATTTATGCGGTGTGTCGCAATTGGGTATGGGCTTATTTTC
>JBEBHT010000247.1:0-6212 GCA_040081135.1 Lacibacter sp.
CCGGTAATAAAAATGGTCTTACTCATGGAATGAAAGTACTTAGAAACTGAATTGGATGGATAAAATTTTTACTGAAACGGATGATAATTGTTCACTCTTTTATTTTCCCGGTAGTACGGATCAGGTCAACAGGATGCTGGCCCCCGACATCAATATGAAACTGGCAATACCAAGAGCATGAATAATCAAATATGCAATATAAAACCTAGGTTACCAACGGTAACCCCGGTTTATAAGTGAAATACTTCTTCTTATTCTTCTTTTGTGTGACCTGCCGCTTTCACAAGCTCAATTACTTCCTGGTTACCTGATTTTTTTGCAAATGCCATCGTAAAACGTACTAGTAACATCGGGCAAAAAAGCGTTTTGGTATAGCCAGCACCCCATTCTGCCTGTGCAGATTTTCCTCTTCCGGCACCTTTTTCAATTAAAAATTTTACAATTTCTGCATTGCCATGTTCAGCTGCTATCATTAACAGATCAATACCTTTCACTGAATATTTTACTATTTTAGGTCCTGAGCCATCGCTGCATTTAAAATTACCCGTGCCTTCGTAACTCTTGGATATCAGCTTTGGGTTTTTCTCCACCATCAATTTTACAAACTCCAGATTATTGGAAAGTACTGCTCCCAATACATAATCGCCGTTTGTATAAGTGAGATCGGGAAAGAGTCCAAGCGAGCGATCTCTGACTTTGATTTCTTTTTTGGGATCAAAGGTTGCGCCATTATCAATCAAAATCTTGGCAGCCTCAGTAAGACCAGCATCCATTGCAGCATCGAGAGCTGTTTCCTTTACTTTATTAGTTTCATAAGCCTGGTTGATATCGAGTCCTTTTCCTAAAAAAAGCTTTACAATTTCTACTGCTGGAGAAAAGTCTGATTCTTTCGGATTTAAAACCCTATCTGGAAATTTTACCGGCAGTTTTAACCATGCTTCTTTATTGCCGAGGTAATAGTCCACCATTTCAGCCGGCGTCTTTATTTTTTTGATAAATTCCAAAAAAGGATAAACCGTCAACACATTCATGATTCTAACCGGGTCTTTAAATTTAGCACCTGCATCCAACAGCATTTTTGTAATTTCTGCTGAAGGAAAATAAAATGATGCCAGCAGTGCAGTGCCGATCTGTGATTCTTTGTTTACATCAGCGCCGGCAGCAAGCAGCATTCTTACAGCTTCAACATTGCCCCAACGGCAGGCTGAAAAAAGAGGTGATATACCTGTTTTCGTTGCTAAATTAGGATCGGCCTTTGCGTCAAGCAGGGCCTTTGTTATGCCGGGATAAAACCCGGCAGCACTCGTTAAGGCAGTACTCCCATCTTTGTCAGGTGAATTAAGATCAGTACCGGGAATTAAAGAAATGACCAGTTCTTCATTGCCCATTTGTATGGCTTTGATTAATGAATCGACTGATCCTGCAACAGAAAGATTTGTCAGCAGTACCATTAAAATAATGGTGATTGCTGTTTTGATTTGTTTCGTCATGTTGTTTGGTTTTACTTGTGAATTACAAATGCAGGGTTACATAGAAAGAGTATGCAGCATTGTCTTGTACAAGGTAGAGATTGTGACGAAGGACTGCCAGGGAGCTAGAATAGAGCCAAGTCTGTTTTCTGAAGATAATTAAATTAGCGGGAAAAGTATATTTTTTGGAGACTTCTAAATACTGACAGGATAAGTTTAATCTCCTCTCTGCGGTATTCAAGTAAAACGTATTGCCCTTTTCCTGTTAACTCCCGTTTAGGCAAATTAAATCTAAATGGATATTTTTTACAGGATTGGGAATTTGTAGCTGTTTACAGGAATAAAGATTATTGTCATTTTTTTTTCGTCCTGTGAAAGACATATTTATAACGATTACTTATGCCTTGATTATTTGTAACTAAACATCCACTGTATTCCAAACTTGTCAATACAGCTTCCAAAGTAAGCACCCCAGAACATATCCTGCAATGGCATAGTAACGGTTCCTCCTGCAGATAATGCATCAAATAATTTTATTGTTTCAGCTTTTGAATCAGGTTCAATGTTGATGTGTACATTGTTGCCTTTGTTTACAGTAAAACCCATTGATTCTGGTGCATCTGTTCCCATCAGCACATGACAGCCAACAATGGGTAATTCAACGTACATCACCAGGTCTTTATCCGTTTCTGCAATGGGTGGTGCAAAATCTGATGGCGGGATATCACGGAAACGTGCAATACCGCCTCTTGAAAATTCGCCTCCAAATACTGATTGATAAAACTTGAATGCTTCTTCTGTATTACGTGGAAAGTTGAGATAGATACTTACTCTTGCCATGATGCAAAGTTTTAATGTTAGAATTTACAGTTATGATACGGGTATCAGAAATTACGTTCCGTTATTTGTTATTTCTCAACAGTTTTCAGCCATTCTTTTACCAGGTTCTGCAAAGCTTTTTCTTTGGCCTTCACATCTTTCATGTCAGTAAAGACCATTGTCCTTCGGCCATCCTTGTAATCACCTTCAAGCAATCCTGATGGATCTTTTATTTTAGCGCCACTTGGAAAAACAAGCATGATCCTTCCTTTATAGAGGTTCATTACAATAATGTCACGTTTATATTCTTTGGGATCAAATGGTTTCATTTCACCTGTATAATAAAAGCTGGGGTTGTTCCATTTGATGTGTTCATCAACTTCTTTGTTGCTTTTTAAAATGATCTGCCTGATGGCTTCAATGATTTTACCAAATGCCGGTTCCAGCTTTTTGATATGCTCTGTTACCTGTTCGCTGTCTGTAAGTTTGATTGATTTTGCCATATTGCAGATTTGATTACTAAAATACAGTAATCATTGAATTGTGCAAGCTGTAAAATGGCCAAAGAAAGGGTTGTTTAAGACTTTTCGGAGAGATTAGAAATCAGGTAGCAGATAGCCGGTTATAAATTGAATACAGGAAATAGCAAAGAAAGGTTACAATTCCTGAATGGTCAGCCTTCTTTTATGTTTTAATGCTTTGAAATGTGATGGAGTTAGTCCTGTTATCTTTTTGAACTGCGACGATAAGTGTGCCACGCTGCTGTAATGCAATTTGAATGCTATTTCCGAAAGGGTATCTTCCTCAAACAGAATCAGCTCTTTAATCCGCTCAATTTTAAGCGAAATTAAATACTGCTCAATGGTGGTTGCTTCCACTTCTGAAAAAAAATTTGCCAGGTAACTGTAACTGTAATTTAATTTTTCACTTAACAGAACGGAGAAATTAGTTATTGGTTTTTCATCTGAATTATAAACATAGTCAACAATCACTTTCCTGATTTTTTCAATTAGGATACCATTTTTCTTTTCAAGAATTTCGAGCCCGGCTTTTTTCAGTTTACTGTTCAGTTTCTTTTTGTCTTCATCAGTCAATTCTTCTTTTGTTTCAACTTCACCCAATTGCACTGCAAGTGGTTTAATGTCGAGTTCTTCTAATGCTTCCTTAACGACTATCTTACAACTTTGACAGGCCATGTTTCTAATATATAACTTCATAAAAAACAAGTTGGTTGATTAAATCTTTCGAAAAAACGAAATGGCTATTTGCTCTGCAACAGCAGAGTGGATGGCTTGCAATATAATTCATTTTTACACAGTAGATGTCCGCCTGGTTGTTAAAAACAGCAGTTGCCTGTATGAATGATACTTCAAACTAAGGTGAATATTCTTTGAAAAGAAGCAAAAGAAAAATATCTATTGTGCTGAAACGGGATCAGAAAGATATGCAAGCTGTTGTACAGTATTAATGAATTCAGCAATGGCTTTATTGAGTTCGTCTGTTGCTTCCAACATTCCCATGTGTGCAATACCACTGATTAATTTTACTTTGCAGATGGCAGGCAGTGCAGATTGTTTGATTGCATCACCTGGGCTGACTGCTTTATCTTCTTCGCCAATAAAAAATAAAACGGGAACAGTTGTATTGTATAAAACGATTGTGCGGTCGGGCCGGGCAATCATGGCTTCATAATATCCAATCACAGCTTCGCTGCTGAACTGTTTGCTTTGTTCCACCAGTTCATCTACTTTGTTTTTTTGCAGTTGATTGAAACCTGCTGCGAACAGATTCGGAATCGTTGTTTTCATAAATTCAAACGCACTGTGTTCTTTAATGAATGCAATGGATTTGCGACGGGCTTCTTTTTTTTCATCACTGTCAGCATAAGCGCTTGAATGAATTAAACCAAATGCTTTTAAGTAAGAAGGATAGTTTTCTGCAAAGGCCAGTGTAATATATCCACCCATTGAATGACCAAGCATGATGCAATTGCTGATCTTTTCTTCGTCAAGGATCAAATGGATATCTTCTGCCATTGATTCAATACTCACGGCAGTTTCATTCAATGTTGAACCGCCGCTTCCACGCAGATCAGGAACAATCAGCTGATAGTTATTCTGTAAATATTTAACCTGCTGATTCCAGATGCGGCTGTCTTCGCCAAAGCCGTGAATCAATACAATCGGTTCACCATTTCCATGTTTTGAGTAGGAGAGGGTGCTGTTTCCTGTTGTAAGGTTTTTTTGCATTTAAGTAAGTTACTGAAAAGAAACTGCATGTATCGGTTTGTGGATAATAAGAATGGGAGTTGCTGGTTGAAGCAGCAGAATAAATGTTTGAACTGGATTTATTTACTGAAATTATCTGGGTGAGGTGGTAAGGCGGGAAGAATGGAAGATTTACAATGCATTTAGGATTATCTTTTCGTCCTTCCCGTCTTTCCCGCAGCAAATAGGATTTAAACCGCTGCTTATTTCTTTTTTTGAATAAACTTATTATACAATCCAAGTAAGATCATTAATGCAGCAAGGATGAGCGCCAGTTTGCTGATGAGGTCGCCGTACCGTACATAGAATGTTTTTTTATTTTCGATGGGTACATGCATTTTAATGGCAGCTTCTGTCCACCAGGGTTGCTGTTCAAATACATTTCCTGCCGGATCAATAAAACAACTGATGCCGGTGTTGGCACTTCGTAAAACCCATTTTCTTGTTTCAATGGCACGGAGCTTTGCATAGAGCATGTGATGTTTGTAACCTGGTGTATTGCCCCACCAGCCATCATTGGTAATTACTGCAATCATATTGGCGCCACTATCAATAAACTTACTCATGTATTCACCATAAATACTTTCATAGCAGATAGCAGGTGCAATAACATAACCATTTTTTGTTTTTACCGGAGTCCGTTCGTTCTGCCTTGCATAACCACCGGCTGTACCACCTAATTTTTCAAATACCGGTCCAAGGAACATCAGAAATCTTGGTAAAGTTTCCACTCCTGGTACGAGCATGGATTTATGATAAAAGCTGATTGGGCCACTGCTGTCGAGTAATACACTGCCGTTATACACTTCATAAAACATGCCCATTCCTTCAATCAGTCTTGCATAAGGCGAAACTTTTTTATCAAAAAGGCGATAGCTTTCAATACCTGTAAATAAATTCAGCTTTGGATGTCTTCGCAAAAAATCAAATAAGGGAACAAGAAAGAAATTCCGTTTCATCAAAGTCTCATCAAAACCATTGGCTATATACAAAGCTGTTTCGGGCCATACCAGTAAAGTGGTGTTGCTGTCGATCTTTGATTCACTTAAGCGAATCAATTTCTGAAGCTGCATTTCAAATGTTCCTGTTGTCAGTTTTTCGTAAGGATCAATGTTGGGTTGAATGACAACAATGTTAGTTGGCTGAGGACCGTCAATAATTGGCGAATTAAAATTATAATCTCTCTTTCCATCTCCTGCATAGGGAGTGATAAAAAAAGAGAGTAGGATTGGAATAATAAGAATCACTAAAGGAATTCCTGCTTTCCACCATCGTGCAGGGATCATTTTATCTCGTACATCAAGAAACGTTTTGAACAACAATACATTCACCAGCAAAATCCATAAACTTCCCCCGCTTGTGCCTGTGTATTCATACCACTGCACCCAATCCGTTTTTCCGGCAAATACATTTCCCAATGTTAACCAGGGCCAACTTAATCCCCAATCCTGTAAATGAAGATATTCAAATGCCAGCCAGAAAATAATGAATGATGAATAACCGATGAGAGCGCCAAAGCGCTTGTTCATGAAACGAAAACCCATCCATGGAATGCACATAAGCAAACTGTTTACAAAAATGGCAAGCCATGCACCAACCATCGATGCATTCCAGATCCACCAGGTAGTTGTGATATTCCAGATGAAGAGTGCTAAAT